>NZ_JAUPTE010000001.1:0-242933 GCF_036701705.1 Microcoleus sp. w1-18aA5
TTTTGGATAGGCAAGCGTGTAACAACTCTGCTGCCTATCTTTTTTTACCACAAGTTGGCTCAATCCTTACTAGCTATTGGTTTCAGGTGGGTTGTCACCCCCCCAGCTGACAACCATGATATTTATCAACCCTAAAACGGATTATGCCTTCTTCAAAAAAATATTCGCTTCCTCAGAAAGCAAAGAGATTCTAATTAGCTTTCTCAACGCCTTGATTTATGAAGGAAATCCCACCATTCAAGACTTAGAAATTATCAACCAGAATCTGCCGAGGCAACTTGAAAGTTTAAAAGATACTTACCTCGATGTCACAGCCAAACTAGACGATGGCACTTTAGTCATTATTGAAATTCTAGTTCTCAACGTTCAATATTCGGGCAATCGGGTGTTGTACAATGCAGCCACAACCTACGCATTTCAATTGCAAAGAGGAGAAGGCTATCGAATGCTCAAGCCATTAATAGCTTTAACCATTACAGATTTTGAAATGTTTCGCAACAGCCCTAACTTAATTTCGAGATTTGTGTATAAAGAAGTTAAAAGCAATTTAAACTATCCCGAAGATGCCATGAATTTAGTCTTTATAGAATTACCTAAATTCCATAAAGAAGCAAGTCAACTAGAAACTTTGACAGATAAATGGATATATTTCATGAAATATGCCAGAATTCTCTCAGAAGTTCCCGAAACAATCGATAGCGTACCGGAAATCCACAAAGCATTCGATCTTGCCAATCAAGCCCGGTTAAGTCGGGAAGAAGTAGAAGTTTTGGAACGCAGGGAACAGTTTATTCACGATCAACAGGGGGTAATTATTAAAGCTGTTGAAGAAGCAAGACAGGCAGCAAGACAGGAAAGAATACGAAAAGAAACGCTAGCGATCGCCAGACAATTACTTTCACAGCTAGATAATGCCACGATCGCCCAAGTTACGGGGCTTAGCGTTGAGGATGTGCAGAAATTGCGCTCGACCAATTCATAGTTTAAAGTGGGCGATCGTACCTTGAGCCGATCGCCCACCCTCAACCCCTCGACATCGCAGATAGTGGCGCTACCCTCAAATCTGCTCTAAAATAATCAAAAATTATAAACAACAAGCCCAGAGGCGCTGAGGTGACTCCTAACAAGGGAACGGCAAACAGCGAAAGTCAGAAAATACCCGGCAAAACCCCCTTGGGTTCTAGTTACTACGGCTTGTTAGGGCTGCATCCTTCCGCATCGCCGATCGAAATTCGGCGATCGTACCGGGAACTGAGCAAACTCTACCATCCCGATACCACCGAGCTGCCACCCGCAGTCGCCACCGCCAAATTTCAGCAGCTCAACAACGCCTACGCCACCCTCAGCAACCCAGAACGTCGCCTCGCCTACGACCTCAAAATAGGCTATTCTCGCCTGAACGTGATTGGGCCACCCCCAGGCTTCAATACTCCGGTTTCGGGATCGGGCAAAAAAACTTCCAACTCCGCTTACCTAGATCCCACGGAGCGACCTCTTTCCCCCGGAGAAATGTTCGCTCTGTTTATCATGGGAGCTAGCTTAATCGGATGTTTGGTACTGGCGATCGCGATCGGCTTAATTCGCGGCAATTAAAGCCTCAAATCCCCAATCCCCCATCCTCAATCGGCAATCCCCAATCCGAAATCCCCAATCTAAAATCCAAAATCTAAAATCTAAAATCCCATGACTCTTCCTTCCGCTGACACTCCTTTGTACAACCATCCACTCCCGGAAATCGAGCAGTGGCTCAAAAGCCGCGGCTGCCAGCAAGATCAGCGAGAACTTCACTGCTGGCAGATCGAGCAACTTACATGGAAAGCAGAACTCTCCCTCGATATCGACCAACTCACCGTCCGCTACATCGATGCTGGAGCCGACGGCCAAGACATTCAACGAGCATTCAAATACTCCCTCTCACGTCAGGACATTGAAGCTGCCGTTTTCTCCGGCCCCTAATTAGATTTTAGATTTTAGATTTTAGATTTTAGATTTGTCCTCCAATCTCACATCTAAAATCGTTATGTTGAGCAGGAAATGAGTGAAATTGGTATGAGATTTTAGATGGGGCATCCAGGTAAAAAGCATCAACCCTGCAAGCATTTACATGGAATTGCGATCGTCCCGGTCGCTCTATTTTGCTGTGCAGGACGCTCACAGGTGGCGTAAAAACGTTTTTTACTTTTATGGAGATGCTCCCTCAGAATCCACCCCTACTTGGAAACTGAAAAATTAACCAAAAAATCTAAAATCTAAAATCCAAAATCCAAAATCCAAAATCGTTAGACTTTGCCAAATCGGCGGCTGCGCTTCTGATAATCAGACAAAGCCCGGTGAAACTCCGATCGATCAAAATCCGGCCACAGCGTCTCAGTAATGTAAATTTCCGAATAAGCCATTTGCCATAGTAGAAAATTGCTCAACCGCATTTCCCCACTCGTCCGGATCAGCAAATCCGGGTCACAAACATCAGCAGTATACAAATAGCGTTTAAATAAAACCTCATCAATCTCCTCCGGCTGCAACTTGCCCTCTTGCACCTGAGTCGCGATCGCCCGACAAGCTTGTACAATCTCCTGACGCCCCCCGTAATTCGTCGCCACCGTAAACAAAATCCCCTGATTGTGCTGAGTTGCCGTCACTGAACGCTCGATTTGCGCCTGCAAAGACTTCGGCAAAGCCTGCAAATTCCCCATAAATTGAATTTGCACGTCCTCGTCCACCATCTCCCGCAATTCTTGCCGCAGCTTACCCTCAAACAAACTCATTAAAAAATCCACTTCCCCGGCCGGCCGCCCCCAATTCTCCGTCGAAAAAGCATAGGCCGTTAAAGCTGGAATCCCCCAATCTTTGCAGCAGCGCAGCAGTTCCTTCAGAGTGCTAGCTCCTCGGCGGTGCCCCGCAATCCGCGGCAACCCCTTCTTCTGAGCCCAGCGCCCGTTCCCGTCCATAATCACTGCTATGTGCTTAGGCAGTAGTTCCTGTTGCAGATCCTCCGGCAACTTTTCCAAGCAAATTCCTTGACTCATGGTTTCTCCCGATTACCCGACTAACGGCGCAGTATCCGTTTTAATAGCGTCACTCCCTTCAATCCTATCTGGCGTCCGAGATTGCCGATCGGAATTGGAGCCACAGCTCTTTCTCCCTCGGAGGGAAACAGCTTTGCTTCCAGCAATTCCTTAAGTTTGTTGCTAGTCAAAGGTCGATTTAAAAGTCCCATCTGGGCTAAAGAAATAGAACCAGTTTCCTCGGACACCACCACGCACAGGCAAGCTTGCACCCGTTCCGTAATCCCCATTGCCGCCCGGTGGCGGGTTCCCAACTGCCGCGACGCAGTGCGATCGGACAAAGGCAAAATTACCCCCGCCGACACGATCCGCGAACCTCGAATCAAAACAGCTCCGTCATGCAGCAAAGTTTGCGGCTGAAAGATAGTCTGCAACAATTCTTTAGAAACTTCAGCATTTAGCTTTAATCCCGGCACAGAAAAATCTCGATCGTCGATCGGAGAATCTGTTTCTATAATTAGTAAAGCGCCCGTGCGGTTTTGCGAAAGTTCTTTTACTGCGTCCACAATTTCATCTATTACGCTGTCCGGTTCGGGATTGGGTCGGCGATCGCGTCCAAACAGTTGCCGAAATTCCCCCCGACCCAATTGTTCCAGAAATCGGCGAAACTCCGACTGTAATATTACCGCCATTGCCACAGCAGAACCAGTCACCAAGCTGTTGAGGGCAACGTGCAACAGCCTCAATCCAGCCCAGTTGCTCACCGCCGCCGCCAGCATCAAAATAATAAATCCCCGTACCATCCACAGCGTTCTGCGCTCGCCAACAATGACGAGCACCAAATACGCAAGGGCAAAAACCAGTCCAATATCGATCCCTTGAATCAATAAGGACTGAACCAGGGCCAAGTCAAAGCCAGATTGTTGATTGTTCATGGTTCATCGAACGCTACCGCCTGTGAACCGCGAACCGTGATGCACTCGAACCCGTGAACCATGAACAGTTGTTATAAGGAATACGCTGAAAATCCCCGTGTTTTTAGACCGGGGAGTGTCAATCCAATCGTGTGACTGAACAAGGCAAAAGTTAAAAGTGAAAAGGCAATCATCACTAAGTAAACATGGATTATCTTTCTTTTAACTTTTAACTTCTAAGTTTTTACTTTTGAGCTCCGAGTCGTTCAGGAAGGCGGTCAAGCCTTAGCAAATCCTGGTAAGTTTCCCGCTGTATAATCGTGTTAACTTCCCCATTTCTCACTAAAACCGCTGCTGGTCTGGGTACTCGGTTATAGTTAGAAGCCATGCTGTAATTGTATGCTCCCGTAGCCGTCACCACGAGGACATCTCCAGGCTTACACTCTGGCAACTTAGCATCTTTAATCAGAATATCGCCTGATTCGCAGTGTTTGCCAGCAACTGTCACTGTTTCCGTTAAGGGAGCAGACATTTGATTGGCTGCGAGAACTCGATAAACTGATTGGTAGGTAATTGGACGCGGATTGTCCGACATACCTCCATCCACAGCTAGATACGTCCGCATTTCCGGAATGACTTTTTGAGAGCCAACAGTATAAGCAGTGACACAGGCTGTACCGACGAGCGATCGACCCGGTTCGCAAAGCAATTTTGGTAATGGCAATTGCTGCCGCTCGCAAGCTGCTACCACTGCGGAGCAAATTGTACGAGCCCAATCTTCTATGCTGGGAGGATCGTCCGCTTCAGTATAGCGAATGCCCAACCCGCCGCCAATATTAATTTCTGTCGCTGGTAAACCATAACTCTGTGCTTTTGTCAAGGCCTGAATTATGACTTCAGCTAAATCGTCATGGGGTTGCAGTTCAAAAATCTGAGAGCCGATGTGAGCGTGTACTCCCACGCAAAATAACGACGATTGTTGGCTGATGAATTCAAAAACTCGATCGAGGGAATTGGGATCGAAGCCAAATTTACTGTCGATTTGACCCGTTTGAATGTACTCGTGGGTGTGACACTCAATTCCAGGAGTAAACCGCACCATAACTCGTGTCGGCCCGCCTGTCTTGCTGCTGACACCCAATTTTCCCAACTCTGCTAGAGTCTCCAAATCAAGCCAATTGTCGGCTACGGTAACGCAGCCGCTTTCGACAGCTAGCTGGATTTCCTCGCGGGATTTGTTGTTCCCGTGAAAGTAGATTTTGTCGGGATTCACACCAGCTTGTAGTGCTGTGTGGATTTCTCCTGCAGATACCACATCTATCCCTAAACCTTCCGAAGCGGCGATCGCGCAAACTGCCAAACAACTCCAAGCTTTAGAAGCATAGAGCACTTGAGATTCGCCCGGATAGTAACGCTTAAAAGCATCCCGGTACTGGGTACAAGCCGCCCGCAGCGTTTCTTCGTCTAAAATATACAGCGGCGAGCCAAATTGCTCCACCAAAGCTGTCACCTCGCAGCCTCCGATTTCCAACCGATCGCTGCTGTTAACACTGGCTGTCAGCGGTAACAGTTCTTGATTGGGCGATCGAGTTTGCAGGGCTTGTTGAGACTCAGACAGATACTTAAGTCCCGATTCCACCCCGAAAGATTGAGTTGATACCATCGCGCAATAACTATCCTTACGGTCTTTCCCAGTGTACAATTGACGGCAAGCAATTGGGTCAGTTGCCCCCAGATTCATTCCGCAAGCAGGCTGACTGACTGAGACTCGCTCGAACTGGAGCATCCTTGCAGTGAGTAATGATCAAATCTAAAATCTAAAATCTAAAATCTAAAATTTAAAATCGGCTGTGCGTTTTCTACAAATTAAACATCTCGTCGCAGAAGACCTCAACAGTGCAGTCGAACTCGATCAGCTCTGTTTTGGCGGACTTTGGACTTTAGAAGGCTATGGGCGTGAGTTAGGCAGTCCTAACAGCGATTTACTGGGTTTGTGGGCATGGGAAACCGAGGACTGTGAATCAGCTCAAAACCTGGCGGCCACGGGGGCATCGCCCCTACAGATTATTCCCCCAATTCTCATCGGTTTGGGTTGCCTGTGGGCAATTTTAGAAGAAGCTCACATTACAATTTTGGCAATTCATCCTCGCTTCCAAGGTCAAGGTTTAGGACAAGCTCTGCTTTGGGCTTTACTAAAAAAGGCTCACTATAGACCATTAGAACGGGCAACTTTAGAAGTGCGGGAATCTAATTTAGCCGCAGTGTCTCTTTACCACAAATTTGGTTTTAAAGAGGCAGGGCGGCGGAAACGATACTACGAAGACACCGGAGAAGATGCTCTGGTAATGTGGCGCAACGGCATAGAAAAACCAGAATTTAAGCAATATTTGGCGGTTGAGAAAGTGCAAATTTGCGATCGGCTGCATCAGGAAAACTGGCATTTGGCGATCGATATTTTTGATTTTTGAGTGTAATTTGTTGCGTATTTAACTGGTTTTGACAAATAATTGGTTACTCGATATCACTTTAGTTCAAAAGCCTCATATAGAATCAACCTCAGCTCTTGACGAAACATCTGCCTGCCCGGCCATACTTACCGCTTTGCTTCGCGCTTCGATAATTTGACCGATCTCGCGCCCCAAGCTTGGTTGACGTTCAATCATCGTATTTACAGCATCTGAGTAGACGACAAGAACCTGCAAATCGTCAACGGCGACAACCGATACCGGACTCGGTTCCCCACTAAACAGCGCCATCTCGCCAAAAAACTCACCACTCAAGATAGTCATTACCTCCAACTCCATGCCCAACTTGTTCGTGACTGTTACCTTAGCCTGACCCGCAATGATAATGTACAAAGCATTACCAGGCTCGCCCTGCCGGATGACTTTCTCTCCCGCACCAAACTTCTGTAAAATAGTTCCCTTAGTTAAGTCATCCAAATTTTTCGGCTCTCTAGCTAAAGGCATAAATCCGGGAATTGAGTGCAGGCTTTGGGCTAACTTACTTGAAGCGCTATCTGCCTTATCAGCAGCTTCCACAGCATAGGAGTATCGGTAGCGATATAGCGTCAGGTTGTTTCGCTGCGCTGCGTACCAGACTCGTGTCATAAATCGATCGAGTATCTGCTCCATATCCTCAAAGTTTTCGATAAAAAACTCCACCTCATAGATAATTGCAGTCTCATCATAGGATGTGGTTTTGCTCTCTGGTTCGGGTTCGGCTAATATCCCCTGTGTAGCCAAAGCTGTACTTAGCAGTACCTGCTTCACCAGGTTAGGGGGGCTATCGTAGGAAAAGCCAATATTGATACGTTGGTTGTAAATGCGTTCTGGTTGGCTGTAATTATGAATTATTTCTTTTCCAACAAATTGATGGGGAACGATAATCACCTGCCGCTGGAGAGTAAGCAGGCGAACAGAGCGCCAATTGATATCAATTACCTGCCCTTCGATATCTCCAATTCGCAACCAATCACCCACACTGAAGGGGCGTTCTAGAAGCAGCGCAATGCCCGACATGATGCTACCCAATGTGTCCTGAAGCGCCAAACCGATCACGATCGAACTCACGCCCAATCCCGTAGCAAGACCCGCCAAATCTGCACCCCACACTGCCGCCAGCACGATCGCGCTTCCCACAAGCACCAAAAACAACCTAGAAAGGTCGATCAGCAGTTTGGGCATCCGTGCGCGCCATGTATTGGCCTCAGCTTCTTCAAACAAAATCACATTAAACAGCGAGAGAGAAGCGTAGATAACAGATATCCAAAACAGCGTTGCGACGAGCTTGGCAAAATTCCCGTCAACGTCAAGCCTCACGACATTCCTGATTAAAACCATCAGCATTAAGACGGGCAGGACGAGGTTTTTTACAACCCGCAGCGTAGCCGCCAGCGGTCTACCGCGCCTTTGTAGATGATAAATAACCTCTCCTAGTAAAACGACCAGGAGTGGGAACCCTAATCCGACAATTACCGCCCAGGTTTGCCAGTCATTTGAAAAGCTTAAATTACTCATAAACTTCTTCCTCTCGAACACTTACGGTCAGCTTAGAAGTTTTGACTTGCCAAGCCACTAACTTTTCTTTTCCAGGTTCTTGAATTTCACCAAACAGCTCAAAATCGTAGAGATCGTGCAGGCGCGAGCAGAGGTTTTGAGAAACTAAGATTGCTCCCGGCGGACAAGCCGACTTTAATCTATTGGCAATATTTACACTATCGCCCCAAACGTCGTATTGCAATTTATTTTTACCAATCACCCCTGCAACCACATCTCCTGAATTGATGCCGATCCGCAGGTCTAGATGTAAGTCTTTTTCATAACTAAATCGGCGGACAAACGACAGCATTTCCAAAGCAAAATCTAGCGTGCGTTTGTCATGATCCAGACGTGGC
Source organism: Microcoleus sp. w1-18aA5 (assembly GCF_036701705.1). NCBI lineage: Bacteria > Bacillati > Cyanobacteriota > Cyanophyceae > Oscillatoriales > Microcoleaceae > Microcoleus > Microcoleus sp. w1-18aA5. The sequence continues at coordinate 8,316 of NZ_JAUPTE010000001.1, forward strand.
ATACCAATGCCGCATACAGCCATGTAACCGTCACCAATAGTTTTAATCTTCTCTAGACCGTATTTATCTGTCATTTCATCAAAACCTGTTACCAGTTCATTCAGCAAGCGAACAACCTCTTGAGGGGACATTGATTGAGTCATCTTGGTGAATTGGTGGAGGTCGGAAAACAAGATCGAGACATTAGAAATCTGCTCGGCAATTTCTCGTTCGCCCTGTTTGAGGCGTTTGGCGATTGCGGGACTAAATATACTTAAGACTAATGCTTCATTTTCGCGATTTTCGCGCTCGATTAGTTTAGTTTCGGTACGAAGGATGCCTATCGTTTGGTTAAATGACTTAGCTAAGTCTCCAAATTCATCTTGCGAACCCGATTTCACAACCGCGTCAAAATCCCCAGCTCCCACCTTACGAGCGCTTTTGATTAAAGTATTGATGGGTTTGACAAAAATTGAGGTCAGCCAGATCGCCACAAGCGTGATTAGCGCGATGATTATAGTAGCTCCAATCACAACTTTTTTTTCAAACGAGTGAATTGAGGCATAGGCTTCAGAAACATCAATCTCCGCCAACATCACCCACCTCAATCCATCAATATCTAGGGGAGCATAAGAACTCAAAACAGGAATATGACGATAATCGTCGATAACCTGCGTACCCTGTTTTCCAAACAACGCTTCCTTCACTGCTTTTGTTTGCACTTCCTGTAGTAGAATCGTAGTATTGAACTCTTTGATTTTGTTGACAGTCTTTTCATCAGTGCCGATCGAGCGTAGAGTTTTTGCATGACCTTCTGGGTCTTCAATCTGAAAACGAGACGCAGACCGCATTAAATAATCCGACCCAACCAGATAAGTTTCTCCTGAATCGCCCAGACCATTTTTTTTCCAATTTTTGTTGGCAGTCATCACATTGTTAATTTTGTCAACGGGAAGCTGGAACGCCAAAATACCAATGAATTGGGAGCCGTTAAAGATTGGGGCAGCGATAAAAGCCGCAGGCGCACCGTAGGAAGGGCTGTAGGGTTTGAAATCTACTATTTTCACATAGGCCTTTCCATTTGCTTGTCGTGCCGCGGCGATCGCGAATGCTAGGTTACTCTCGTTGTAGGGGCCGTTGGTGAAGTTTGTGGTAAAGTCAGCTTCTTTAAAAACCGTGTAGACAACAGTTCCTTCGGGATCGATCAAAAACATATCGTAGTAACCATATTTTTCAACTATATTGCGAAAAATAGGGTGGTAGCGGGCGTGAGCGCGGCTGTAAGCGCTGGCGTCGCCTGGATTGTCAAGGAGAAGTTTTTTGCCAACGGGGTTGGGGTTAGCAGCGATGTAGTGGTACTGCAAGTAACGGGCAGCAGTTGTTTTTGGCGTGTAGGATGCCAGAACTGGCGTGCCCTCGTTAGTTCGCGTTAGTTTGGTTAAAAATTCTGTCCGGTAGTAGGTATCAATTTTTGCGTCAAAATCCGCTGGTATTGTTGATTGTTCAAGTTGGCGGTAGGCTGTCTTGAACTCCTGCATGGCACCGACGACTGTCAGGTCTTCGCTTAAGGTTTGGCTATGGTGGTAAAGGCTTTGAAAATAATCTTGGATTTGATCAGTTTTGGCCGCCCGCAGGCTGGTTAATTGGTTGAAGACTTTTGCGGTCAGAGTAGCTTTCCCACTGCTAGAGCATATATAGGTGGTGGCGAACATAGCGCAAAGGCTGACTACCAGCAACATAACTATGAGTTTTGTCTTGATACTTAATTGATTCACGAATTGCATAGGATTTTTCCTGACATTATTTGCTTTATTTCTCTCATGAGACATCATTGAGGGAGGACTTTTTCTAAAGGGTTGGTGTCTCGCCCTTCAACACTACTATCTGAGGCAAATAGGTCTTTTGATACCAGCGGATCTTCAGAAGTTCTATCGGCTAAGAAACGACCTAACAAAATATGTGTAGAGTCTGTGCATAACTCCTAAAAATTTATATTACCTCAAAATTCATTTTTTTCTTCTAGACCTCGAATTCTTACAGTTGTTTATCATACCAATCTTCTTGGTAAATTTTCTCTGACTTAGAGTTGAGGTGGGGATTACAAGTGAGAAACTCTTCAATGTCGTATTTGATTGTGTTACAAATAGCATCAAGAGGCAAGTCGTTGGTATCGTACCCAAACGGGTTTTCTATTTCCAGACCAATTTCTTCAATGCCAAGTAAAGTAAAACTAATCAAACTAACAAATAAGCCTGTCCCCCATCCCAAATCTTTAACTAGCTGAAAAGGTAATAACAGGCAGTAAATTAATAGCAGTTGCTTGAGATGAATGGAATAAGCTAGGGGGAGGGGCGTTCTTAAAATGCGTTCGCAGTGTCCTACAGACTCCATCATACTCTTCACAGTAGTTTGCATAAAAACCACATGACTGTAATGTAAGACACCGTTACCACGTTGATACTGCTGTTGTAGATAATCTGCTACCCAAAAGACTATCTGTAGCGGTGGATTGTGGATTGTCTTGAGCTGCAAATACTGAGATGGAGACATCAATTCTTCTAATTCACTATTTACAGGTTCTGACCTAAGATACAATTTACACGCTACGGGGAAAGCAGCTACGAGGCGCATGACTGCAATTCTTTTGGCTCGATCTTCTGGTTCAATGTCGTTCATCATTGCGCCAATTTGCCAAACCATGTTACGGGCGTCGTTGGCTAAATTTCCCCATAATCTACGACCTTCCCAAAACCGTTCGTAAGCCGTATTAGTTCGGAATACCAGTAATAAGCCTAAGACGATGCTGGGAATAATACTTCCCAAAATAGGTTGGGATACAGGGAGGTTGAAATAGTAAAGTACAGAAACAATAAAACTAAACAGACCAAACCCAATAACTCGTTGATAAATGGCTAAAATAACTGAGCCTCTGAACTGGAAAGCAAGTTTAAACCAGTTTTTAGTTTTTGTTTTCATTCTTATTTGAATAATTGATATTTGGCATCTGGCATTTGGAGCGGCAATGATAGAGCGCTGCCAGCTATGATGTGCCGATACGGAACAATGGCGTCATGAATAGTGCGGTAAGCTTAATTTGCAAACAGGATTGCTTCTTTGTTGACTTCATGCGAGTGGAACCTTGAAATCGATACTTCAGTTGGCAAGGCAGGTAGCGATCGCGCTCCATTTTTCCGGGAAAAGTGCAAGGTCAATTTATCTTACTACTTCTTTCCCAAGTCTCCTTATAGCTTTCGAGGTATGTTCTAAATTCTACGTGTAGGGTATCTATACCCTCTTTTTCCAGTAGTGCCAATATTCCTAGGTTCAATTCTTGACAAGCGGCAAAGTATAAATCCATATTATTATTAAAGGCTCGAATATTTATGATGCGTGCATTCTCTTCAAGTCTGTCCAACCAAACATCAGATCGGTCGTGTAAAGAATCAATAGACTTAGGTATCTTCTCAAGAGCCTGACAAATTATCGCAGTTTTCTCCGCCGAAATACTGTCAATTTTGAGAGTTAAGTTAATGCCAAATGACTCCTCTTTACCAGGATTTTGCGACCAATTCTCGACAATCCCAGTAATCATTTTGGAATTGGGTATCTTTTTGATAGAATCCCATTTGGTGAGATGAAGCTTTGTAGTTCTGATGCCGACTTCTAGGACTTGAATACTACTATCTATTCCATCCACAATCACCCAGTCACCAGGTCGATATAGATTATCCGTGTAAATAATAATGGTACACAACCAGTCATAGATAATGTCCTTAAGCAATAAACCGAACGTGATTCCCGCTCCACCTAATAGACCAATGAGCGCATTTGCAGATGCTCCTAACAACACCTCACCCGCCTTTAACACTACAACAGCGAGTGCCGCCGTCTGAAACAGACGAGGCACGTAGGGTACAAGCAAGTCGTCTAGTTCGGTTTTGGTGTTCAGCGTCAGTTTTCTCAGTATCTCTCCCAACAGTGGAGAGGCGCGGTAAACAATATATGCAACCGTAACTATAGCACTCAGACTCAGAATCTTAGCTAGCATCTCGCTCACTTGAGGCTTTAGATTCTCTGCCAAAATCACCTGCACTATCCAAAGTCCAGCGATGAAAATCAGCCACCCTAATGGTTGCTCCATAATCTCGACTAACTCATCGTCCAGTGTAGTATCCGTTGCGCTAGTAAAATGTTTGATTCTGTTGATGACAATCGAAAAGAATAATCCTCTCAACAGTTGTATGAGCGGGATGATAGTGACGACGATCACTATTTTATTCAGCGGTATGTTTGCAATAGTTATGTGTGAATCAAGTAGCGTTTCCTTAATTTCTTTCCAAATGATTTCCCTATAACTAAAAACCTCGCTCGTAATTAAATTTGATTGCATCATCATTGTTAGTTTTTCTACTCTGCTATTTTAGTGGCTACCTTAATTAACTCTAATCGAACTGAAGGCTCTAACTTCAACATTTCAGAGGACTCACTATTAATTAAGTCTAATGACACTGAAGGCTCTAACCCCAACATTTCATAGGACTCACTCACCTCTTCTTGAGCCTTTGCTTGTTCTTGAGAAAGAGGTACGATTTTGATTGGGGAATTGCTCATGGGAATCTGGCTGAGAATCATGGCAGCTAGCACCATCCCAGCGCCAACCCAGCCACGTACTCCAAGCTTCTCGCCTAGCAGCCAAAACGAGAATACTGCTGCAAACGCAGGCTCGAAGGTGTAGATGATCGCCGTCTCCTGGGCAGAAACCGATTTCTGAGCGATCGCTGGTAGCCAAGTGGTGGCGGCGGTAACTAAAGCTAGGTAGACAATCGGAATCAAGTTCGTATAGTTCGTTGAGAGCGCCTTCAACTGTCCAATTAATTCGGGGGCTGACCAGACGGTTGCCAGCACTCCTACTATCAAGATTTGGACTGCGGTGAGTACCAAGGGTGGGTGGCGTGGGGTGACGACTTCAAGCCTCATTATGTAGGCCGTATAACAGAGAACGTCACCTGCCATCCAGAGATCGCCGACGCTTAAGACTCCATCCTCCCAGGACATTACGCCAACACCACCCACAGCAAGTCCGGCGGCGAGGAAAGTCGTAACGAGTACACGCTGACCCAGTAGCTGTCCCAAGAGGGGGACTAGGATTACGTTCAGGCTAGCTATGAATGCCGCTCGGTTGGCAGAGATAGTCTCAAGGGCGATCGCTTGGGTAGCTAAAGAGCCAAATAACAGCAGTCCCAAGATTGCCCCATCTCGGAGCGAATGCTTGTTCAAGTCACGCAAATGCACGGCAAAACCTAGTGCTGCCAAGGCGCAACGGATGGCAATCAGCGCTCCTGGGGAAAGGCTAACGATTGTTTCCTTAACCAGGGGGAAGGTTGTACCCCAGAAAATGGTTACCGCAACAAGCAGTAGGATGCCCTGGGTATGTTGGAATTTACTAATGCTTTTCATCAAGTTTCTATAATCTTAGGACTTACGCATTGACAAAAAACATCTTCTATGTATTCTAGATAATGCCATCACTGCCAAGGTTGGCAAAAATAAGCTCACGTACAACTAAAGTGAACAGATTCCTTTGGACTTCATACCAATTGCTAATTATCTTTTCAGAGCGCATAAACTCCAATCTGACAAAAGCTTGAAGTGAACAACATATATGAGTCTTGATTGCATAGGAATCTCTAACCATGAACCGACAAATTTCACATACTTGTTTTATCGCTCTGTGAAAGGTTTCAATTCCCCAATTGGTATCAAAGGTGTAGAGGTCTTTATTCCATTGTGCTGTGGATGGTTTAATAATTTCTCTGATTGTCCGATACCTAGAAAGTAGACGACCCATATTTATAAATGCACTATTTTGTTATTCTGTCAATGCGTAATTCCTAGTTTAATTAGACCTTGGTTAGAAGTGTGTGAGATTCCTGGTCGGCGACGAGTATTGTGCAAATTCATCTATTAGATGAATGATTTTCGGACTCTTTTTAATGTTCGAGCAGTTACGAATTTGGTTGTTGCATAGCTTTATACTGTCCGCGAAGTGACAAAAGAGGGATAATACTCCTATCCTGATACTCAACTTAAATACTAATTAGGAGTCAGAAAAGTGATAAATTCCACCTCCTGACTCCCCTATCTAAAGCTTGCAATTCCAATTTTAGATAGTTAGCGGTTGCAATTCCTCCTCAACGGCGGGACTATCAGCAGATTCCTGCATACGATCGAGCCATTTTTCGGCTTTAGAGTAGTTGTCATGCTGTACCTCTTTGATGGATTCCTTGAAGTTCAGCACCACACCCCAAACATCGCTGAAGAAGCGTTTTTCTAGCTTCATTTGGTCGAAGAAATTAACAGCGTCAGTGTCCGAGAGTCCACCTTCCGTTTTGGCGATCGCCATAAACACCTCGAATACATTGTCTGCCATCTTGGCATCGCCACAGACATAGTAGTGGCATTGCGGATGGCTGAGTATTCGCCAGAGTTCTTGAGCTTTTTCTTGCATCAAGTTTTGCACATAGACTTTCTTGTCGGTCATCCGCGAGAAAGCAACTTCTAACCCAGACAGCACGCCTTGATTCTGCCAGCTTGCAAGTTGCTCCTCATAGAGGAAGTCACTGCGATCGCGACAGCCGAAATACAAGGAAGCATCACCTAATTGTGTTTCCTGCTGCAATAGGGCTTCCCGATAATGGAGGAAGGCAATCAGAGGCGCTACCCCCGTACCCGGCCCAACCATAAGCATTGGCGCGAGTGGATCGGCGGGTGGACGGAAGCTAGACGTGCGGACACTGAGGCGAACCTTTGCCCCCGTTTCAAGTCCGGCAAGGTAGTTGGAGCAAAGTCCCTGACGGGTTTTACCTGCATCCGTTTTAACTTGCAGCACTCCTACTGTGATTTGGAGCTGCTGAGGATGAAGCGGAGCACAGGAGGAAATAGAGTAGAGACGTGGCTTTTGCTTAGGCAACAACTCTAGCAGGACTTCCAGTGTAATTTGGGCAGAAGGAAACTCATTGAACAAATCGACAACGCTCATGAAGTTGTCCGTGATGGTTTTCTTGAGCGTGATACTGTCGGGATGGTCCTCTCCTTGGCGGAGAATTTCCAACCAGGTTTCTAGGCGTTGTTTATCCTGGGGATTTTGTGCTACCGAGTACAGGTAGGTCAGCAGCTCGTTGAATGGTTCGCGCAAGGCGAGATCGAGGTCTTCGGAGAGAACCTGTCCGATCGTTGTGGGAACGGTAACAGGAGGTTTTTCTTCCAATTCCGTACCATCGGGCATTAGATAACGAGCTGTGAAATAGGTGTTGGGGGATACTGAGAGCCGATCGCACAACCGATTCACCAACTCCGTCGGATTGCAAGGATAAACTGCAACATGATCGCCTGTTTCATACTGCATATCGGTACCAGAAATATCAAAGACCAGATAGCGAGTAGAACGGCTACCAGGAATCACTTCTTTGAGCAGTTCGGTATTGGCAACCAGAGGTACTTCGACCCCTCTGTCTCCACTCACTTCTACTGGTGAAAGATTTGCAGCTTCCGCCTCACTCAAGAACGTAACGTTCAGTTTAGGTGCGGTTGCGGCTGTAGCATCTGCCGAGGTAGCATCCTCACCCAAAACGCGGCAAACCAGTCCTAACCATTGTTTGAAGGTGTCGGCTTGTCCCTTGATTTCATCACCTTTGTGGAGTGGCACAATACAGTTACCTCCCACCTTGGCGAGTGCCTTATCTACCGAAATTCCGGCAGCGCAGAAATGCTCATAAACGGTACTACCAATGCCCAGAACGGAGTAATTCAAACCGTCGAGGGAACCCGCAGGTTGGTCCTTCAACCACTCTAGGAACTTCTTGCCGTTTTCAGGTATTTCGCCATTGCCGAAGGTGGACGTGACGATGAGTAGGAGTTTCTCCGATGCCAGGGTGTCCGTGTTGTATTCATCCAGCGCCATCACCTTGGGACGGAATCGCTGGAGTTGACGACTGGCTTTCCGTGCAAAGCCTTCAGCAGTACCAGTCCCGGAAGCGTAGAGAATGAGGATGCGGTCTTGCTTGTTGTCGTCCTCGTCGTTAGTGGTGATGAATTTTTCCAGATCCATACCATCTTCGACTGCCCAGCGATCGGCAGCATGGTGATAGGCTGGCTCCAGGTAAAAGTCGCGCATCTGGTGGTGCCAGACCGGACAAGCACTTCCCCCTGATGAGGGTACGACCCAACCCGAATCTCCCGGACACTCACGCCCCAATTTCTTTTCTCGCAAGTCGTGGGCTAGGTATTGACGAGAGGCAGTTTGATGGTCTACCATCGTCACCTTCGCTGTTTGGAACGAGTACAGGATGGCAACATTGACTTCCAATGCTACGCGATCGCGCCATAATGTCTGCTCGGAACTGGTGTCGAGCTTGAGAACTTTGGCGATGTCCTCCATCTTGTTGTAGCGGTACTCATCCAGGAAATCCCGCATAATCTCGGTACCCATGAACCAGCCATTAAAGGGGATGCAGCCGTAGTTGATGCCGCCAACGTGCATCGAGAAGGCGCCAATGCCAGGGACGGCAACCCAACGCAAGCCTAATGACTTGAATTCTGGAATCGTGGGATGCTCGATTTCCACTTCCAGAATCTCCTCCCTATCCCAGTGGTACATCTTCGGTTCCATACCGGGAACTTCAATTACTAGAGGCAAAATGTCGTATTCCGTGCGTAGTTCAGGGGGTTGCCAGCCCAATTTCATAATCGCTTTTGTCAGATCCAGGTTAGCAGGATCGCCTTTGATGCTACCATCCGGTTGCTCGTATGCCGCATAACGAGCTAATTGTGAATTCCAGATGCGTGGCCCCCAGCGTTCATTAGGATGTTTGGGACGAAAGACGGTCATGGTAATCTGGATGTTACCGCCGTTTGTAGCATACTGTAGGTATTCTCTGATTTCGCGGAACATCTCATCAGGGTCGGTAACGTGGCGACGATCGCGTACCACCATGTTATTCCACTGAATCCGCCCGACACACTTAGAAGCATTGCGCCATGCCACTTGTGCCCCATAGGCCAGTTCTTCATAAGTGTGGGTATAGGTTCCGGTGGCTCGTACTTCCTCTTGAATTTCCGCCCAGCGTCGTGCCTTGTCCTCCGCTTCCCATTCCTGCTCAGTGGCGATTAGCTCCAGGTACTGCTTGGCTTTTTTGAGCAATCGTTCCTCATTCAGCTTGGGTAGCTTGATGACATTGATAGCGCGAGCGATTAACGTCTGCCATGCTTGCCGTAACTCTATCGTGAAGTCTGGTATGTACTTTTCAAGCATGACCAGCAGGTTGTCTTGTATAGCAGGATAGGCGCAGGAGGGTATATCATCAAAACTATTCACCTGCGATCCTAACTGCTGAACTATCAACTCCTCAAATTCCTCAAAGTCAATCTCGCCGCTACCATCGATATCTACGCGAATAAACAGAGCGTTCAACTCGCTTAGGGACAAGGGCAGCCCGGACTGGTGCGAGAAATCGATGAGTTCCTCAATAGAGATTGTTCCACTCCCATTTTTGTCAATGTTATTAAAGATATACACCCGCATATCTTGAATTAGTTGCTCTCTGCTGCCGCCATTGAACCTGTGAACCAAGAATTCCAACACTTGAAACAGGTTCAAGGACATATAATCCATGTTTGTCCGTCCAAAGATAGGCAGGATGAAGGGGTACTTTTCAAATAGAGTTTGAAAAAATGCCTGGCCAATCTCCTGCTGATTCTGTTGGAGTACGCTCAACGAGTCTGCCATGCGTTGCCTCACCTCTGGAAGCATTGCTTCTTCGTAGCGACGGACTGCCTCCACCATCGGCACAATTACATGGGTATTGAAGAAGCGGTAAAGGGCAGAGTTTGCGCCTTTTGCTAAATCCTGGTGATCGTACTCTTCCAGGTAAGCAACCGATGGTAGCATCCACATCCACACCTGCCGTGCCTTCAACCAGTGCTGGGGACGCATCCCGATATCGGCAAACAGCGCACCGTAATCCTCAACCGTGTCAAACGAATCCCCTTTTTCTGGAGGTACGCCCATTAAGGGTTCTCCAATTATATTCTGAGTTTCAGGCTGAAGTTGGTGTACGCAGCAATCAAACAATTCAAAGAAGAAATCATTCATGCTGTTCATCGCGTCCCCGAAGATGTACTCCAGTTCGGGTTCTTCTAGCAACAGGCGTTTCAAGAATTTTTCCATCTGCACTTCTTTCCATGCCCGCAGCTTGTTCCAGGTGTCTTTGACAATTACTTCTTCTGGGGGCAAAAGAGGAACGCTTTGAGGCATCTCGAACTCGGCCTCTGGCTGAGTTTCTTCGCTGTAAGTGCGGCGAGTAACGTTCTGATTCCCCAAGATGTTCAAGGTGCTGCTACTTCCCTCACTGGTACTCTGTGTCAGGCGAGTTTTCAGCTTCAATTGGGGTGCTTCATTCCAAGTTGTAATGGGAAATTCTAACTCGGCGCTGCGCTCTCCATTAAGGCAATCCTGGGTGGCAAACGCAACCGTTCCAGCATCTTGCCAAGGTTGAGTAATGTCCCCTTCCCGGTAACGCAGGGTAATGGAGATCGTGCAGTCTCCCTTATTTTTCAAATCCACCAACCAACTGGGTTGCGTGCGGTTCAGCAGATCCCTTTCCAATAAGCTTTGTCCCTCTTCGGAAACTACCTGCAAATGGCATTTATATTTATAGTTACTGGAAGCAGGGAAATCGCTTACAGAGACCTCAGATAGGTTGATAATTCGTTGATTTTTGTTCATGAGCGAAAAATTAATGATTGAGAGGAGTTTTCGGCTAAGTTAACTGCATCATCATGCAGTTAACTTAATTCAATTCTTTTTGTGAAGCCAGAGACGTTGCTGTGGCTTTATCCGGGAATTTATCTGGAACTTCGATCGATCCATTGTCGGTACTTTCTACCTGGTCATCTAAGTTTCTAGTGTTCATTATTTACTTTCACTAAGCCTTAAATAGGGTTTAGATTCTTTTCCACGATTGAAGTTTCAAACTTTTAAGTCAGACGAGTTAACGACCAAAGCACTCTGCTACGAAAGCAAAGTCTTTGACCGTGCAGAGTATAGTCTGAGGCAAACTCCTCGGAGTGTAGCAACAGTCACTAATTGCTCAGGAGCGATCGCACAACTGACAACAGGAAGAATACCCAAATCTTCAACGAATCGGGGGCAAAATTTTAGATGAAGAAAGCCCAGCTCGCTGTCGCCATCCCAAACCAACATATTCTTGAGATGGGCTGCCGCTTAATGGTGAGTTTAGGGGATCGATCGACCATCTAACTAATAAGTTTTGTGCAAAACCCGGCCTGTACTGCGAGAATTATCACTTTTGCGCCTGCATGACAGCCAAAAAGATTATGCTAGAATCCATCAATACGCAGTCGTAGGTTGGGCACGGGCCGAGAAGAGCAATCTTCTTGCAGTCTAGGGGAGGTTGTAGGTCAGCCACCATTTGGGTCTTCCCAGTTGAAAGCCACCCTGCAACATGAGCCTGGAATCTGCAACCGCAGCCGAGTGCGGCAGATAGGTTGGGAGTGTCGCGCTAGAATAAGCAGTACGAGTTAACACTCGAACACAAACGCTCGTTGTGCGAGCGTGACCTCGAAACGGGCACATAGCAGCAGGTGATGGGAATAAATCATGTTTGAACGCTTCACAGAAAAAGCAATAAAAGTAATCATGTTGGCCCAGGAAGAAGCTCGCCGCCTGGGTCACAACTTCGTAGGGACAGAACAGATCCTCCTGGGTCTGATCGGAGAAGGAACCGGGGTTGCAGCTAAAGTCCTCAAATCAATGGGGGTCAACCTCAAAGACGCGCGCATTGAAGTGGAAAAAATCATCGGGCGCGGTTCCGGCTTCGTAGCAGTCGAAATTCCGTTCACCCCCCGCGCCAAGCGGGTTCTAGAACTATCCCTAGAAGAAGCTCGCCAACTCGGACACAACTATATAGGTACTGAACACCTGCTGCTGGGCCTGATCCGCGAAGGTGAAGGAGTAGCGGCCAGAGTCTTGGAAAACCTGGGAGTAGACTTGTCGAAAGTCCGCACCCAAGTGATTCGGATGCTGGGAGAAACCGCAGAAGTCGCAGCCACTGGCGGCGGTGCCCGCACCAAAACCCCAACCCTCGATGAATTCGGCGCCAACCTGACTCAAATGGCGGTCGATGGCAAACTAGACCCAGTAGTCGGACGCCAAAAAGAAATCGAACGGGTAATTCAAATCCTCGGTCGCCGCACCAAAAATAACCCGGTGCTCATCGGCGAACCCGGAGTCGGTAAAACTGCGATCGCCGAAGGTCTGGCCCAGCGCATCGCTAACAACGATATTCCAGATATTCTCGAAGACAAGCGCGTTGTCACCCTCGACATCGGCTTGCTGGTTGCCGGTACCAAATACCGGGGCGAATTTGAAGAACGCCTCAAAAAAATCATGGACGAAATCCGCACTGCGGGTAACGTGATTTTGGTGATTGACGAAGTACACACTTTGATAGGTGCAGGTGCGGCTGAAGGGGCGATCGATGCGGCCAACATTCTCAAGCCGGCTTTGGCAAGAGGCGAGCTCCAGTGTATCGGCGCTACCACCCTCGACGAGTACCGCAAGCACATCGAGCGCGATGCAGCCCTAGAACGGCGCTTCCAGCCCGTCATGGTCGGCGAACCGACTGTTGACGAGACGATCGAGATTCTCTTCGGTCTGCGGGAACGCTACGAACAGCACCACAAGCTGAAAATCTTGGACACGGCCCTCGAAGCCGCAGCCAAACTATCTCATCGTTACATCTCCGATCGCTTCCTACCAGACAAAGCAATTGACTTGGTAGACGAAGCTGGTTCTAGAGTTCGCTTGATCAACTCTCAACTGCCCCCCGCAGCCAAAGAACTGGACAAAGAACTCCGCCAAGTCCTCAAAGATAAAGACGAAGCGGTGCGTTCTCAAGACTTTGACAAAGCCGGCGAATTGCGCGATCGAGAAATGACGATCAAAGCCGAAATTCGCGCTATTTCCCAAGCCAAAAAAACAGACTCGGCCCGCACAGGCGAAACCGACCCATCGCCAGTAGTCACCGAAGAAGATATCGCTCAAATCGTGGCAAGCTGGACGGGCGTACCGGTAAACAAACTGACCGAATCCGAATCCGAAAAGCTGCTGCACATGGAAGATACCTTGCACCAGCGCTTGATCGGACAGGAAGAAGCAGTGAAAGCCGTTTCCCGCGCCATCCGTCGCGCTCGCGTTGGCTTGAAAAATCCCAATCGCCCGATCGCCAGTTTCATCTTCTCTGGCCCCACAGGCGTCGGCAAAACCGAACTCACCAAAGCCCTAGCCGGCTACTTCTTCGGTTCCGAAGACGCGATGATTCGGCTGGATATGTCGGAATATATGGAACGGCACACCGTCTCCAAACTCATCGGTTCTCCTCCAGGCTACGTCGGCTACAACGAAGGCGGACAACTCACAGAAGCAGTCCGCCGCCGTCCTTACACCGTCGTGCTGTTCGACGAAATCGAAAAAGCCCACCCCGATGTCTTCAATATGCTGCTGCAAATATTGGAAGACGGCCGCTTAACAGATGCCAAAGGTCGCACCGTAGACTTCAAAAATACGCTGCTGATTATGACCTCAAACATCGGTTCTAAGGTGATTGAAAAAGGCGGCGGCGGTCTCGGTTTCGAGTTCAGCGACAACCAAGCCGATGCTAATTACAACCGCATTCGTTCTTTGGTTAACGAAGAACTCAAAAACTACTTCCGCCCCGAATTCCTCAACCGACTCGACGAAATTATCGTCTTCCGCCAGTTGAACAAGGAAGAAGTCAAGGAAATTGCGGTCATCATGCTCAAAGAAGTGTTCGGTCGTTTGACAGAACAGGGCATCACCCTGGAAGTGACCGAAAAATTCAAAGAACGCTTAGTAGAAGAAGGCTACAACCCCAGCTACGGAGCTCGACCCCTGCGCCGCGCCATTATGCGCTTGCTGGAAGACAGCTTGGCTGAGGAAATCCTTTCTGGCCGCATCAAAGACGGCGACACCGCTGTTGTGGATGTGGGCGAGGACGGAATTGTTAAGGTGCTGCAAGGTCAAAAGCGGGAATTGCTGCCCCAAGGCGCTGAGTAAGTTTGAGTAGGTGCGATCGCGAGTTAAGTTGGGAAATAACCAATCTCGCGATCGCAAAAAACTCAAAAACCTCACATAAAAAAGGTAGAGAATTTAAATTCTCTGCCTTTTTTATGAGTTAATCTCAAGAGGAGAGTTATGGCATAAATCTTTGATTGATAGGGCAACCGCAGATGCTTTCCAAGATTGTTTGCGAATGCCTGCACTTCACGTCTAGTAATTAACAGCGACATACTTAAATGGTAAGCTGGACAGCATTTAAATTGTATATTTTGGGCGGGTTCGCGCGCCCAGCTCGCTCAGGGTTTGATTATTTCTTGAGATGCAATTTAAATGCTGAGCGAGCTTAATCAGATAATTAGTGGCAACTATATAGCGAGGACTTTCATGACATCTGAAAAAAAGAATTTGGGTACAGAGGTAGCAGAAAATCCGCCTGCAAGCTGGTGGCAGAAAGCGTGGAAGTCGCAGCGAGAAAATCTTCAGATAGTGATTATTGCTTTGACTTTAGCAATAGTGATTCGAGCCTTGGTCGCCGAACCGCGCTACATACCCTCAGATTCTATGGTACCCACTTTGCACGTGGGCGATCGCGTCGTAGTCGAAAAAATCTCCTACTACCTCGAACCTCCCAAAACTGGCGACATCGTAGTATTTGCCCCGCCCGAAAAGTTGCAAGAACAAGGCTTTACCCAAGACCAAGCATTCATCAAGCGGGTAATTGGCTTACCGGGTCAAACCGTCGCCGTTAAAAAAGGTTTAGTTTATCTCAACGACAAACCCCTCGTCGAAAAATATATTGCCGAACCTCCTAAATATCAGTGGGGGCCTTATCGCGTCCCAGAAAATGAATACTTTGTGATGGGAGACAACCGCAACAACAGCAACGACTCCAGCAGGTGGGGATTTTTACCTAAGCAGAATATCATCGGCCGCGCTGTAGTGCGGTTTTGGCCTCTAGAACGCATCGGGGAAGTTTAAAGTCAGTTGACAGTTGACTGTTGACAGTTGACAGTTGACTGTTGACAGTTGACTGTTGACAGTTGACTGTTGACAGTTGACTGTTGTCATCGCAAGCCCGATGCCCGATGCCCGATGCCCAATGCCCAATGCCCCATTCCCATGCCTTATCCTGTACGGAAATTTCTACTTATTCTTGCGCCTTAAGGGGTAGGGACTTCCTCCGGCAACTGATAAAATAGTAGAAAAAGCAGCGGGATTTCTCGCCTAGATCAAAATTAGTAGAATATTAAAAAATTAGGAAAGCTATGGGATTTTTTGATTCAGAAATTGTTCAGCAAGAAGCCAAGCTGTTGTTTGAAGACTATCAATCTCTCATCAAACTAGGCGGGAATTACGGCAAATTCGATCGCGAAGGCAAGAAAATGTTCATCGCTCAGATGGAATCAATGATGGAGCGCTACCGTATTTTTATGAAGCGCTTTGAGCTGTCGGAGGACTTCATGGCTCAGATGACTGTAGAGCAGTTAAAAACACAGCTCAATCAATTTGGCATCACGCCCCAGCAGATGTTTGAGCAAATGAACTCAACGCTGGAGCGGATGAAATCTGAGCTGGAAAAACAATCCTAGTGTCAGAAGGAAGAAGGAAGAAGGAAGAGGGAAGAAGGAAGAAAAAGAAAGTATTCCCAATGCCCAATGCCCAATGCCCAATGCCCAATTACTAATGACTGATAATTAAGGCCGCTCAAAAGATGAAGCAGGTTTGAAACTTTCTGCGGGAACGCCTTCCAAAGCTTGGCTCATAAAATCACGCCAAACAGGGGCGACAATAGTACCACCAGTAGCACCGTAGCTCATCGGTCTATAGTTGTCATTGCCCATCCAAACAGCCACCGACAACTGTGGCACGTAACCCACAAACCAGATATCCCGTTCTGAGGAAGTTGTACCAGTTTTCCCAGCAGCCGGTCGCCCAAGTTGAGCAGCCCTTGCCGTTCCGCTGTTAATTACCCCTTGCAGGGCGCTGTTGACAGATGCGGCCGCCCAGGAGTTGAGAACTAATTTGGGTTTGGGGGTATTGTCGAGCAAGACGTTGCCGCTGCTGTCAGTAACTTGTACGATAAACGTGGTGTCAGAATGCCAGCCGTTGTTCGCGAAGGTAGCAAAAGCTCCGGCCATTTCTAAAGGAGTGAGGTCAACGGCACCCAAGGGCAAAGAAATCACCGGTTCCATCGGACTTCTGATGCCGAGTACGCGGCAAATCTCAATCACTTTATTCAATCCGACTTCTTGGCCAAGCTTGACAGCGGGAATGTTGAGAGATACTTCCAAAGCTCTGCGGATGCTGACTGCACCGGAGAAGCCGCCGCCGTAGTTTTGAGGGTAGTAATAGCCGTCGCCGTCGCGGTAGCCGACAGGGGAGTCGTAGACAACTGAATCGGGGCTGTATTTGCCGCTAGCAAAGGCAGCGTAGTAGATAAAAGGTTTAAAAGAAGATCCGGGCTGGCGACGTGCTTGAATGGCGCGGTTGAACTGACTCTTTTCGTAATCGACGCCGCCCACCATTGCTTTGACGAAGTGGGTGCGGGGATCGACGGCGGCTAGGGCAATTTGACCTTCCTCGCGATCGTAAAACAGCCCTTGGTAGTAAAGCCGATTGTGCCACGCTTTGACGGTTTCTTCGGCTATGCGCTGCATTTTGAGGTCGATCGTGGTTTGAACGCGCATTCCTCCCTTAACCACGGCATCTCGCCCGAAACGCCTCGTCAGTTCCTGGACTACGGCTTGTGTTACGTAAGGAACTTGAGAGCCACCAAAAGAGGTAATTTTGCCTAGCTTAATTTTTTCCTGGCGGGCAGCAGTCTCTTGGGCGGGCGTAATCCATTTAAGATCCTTCATGCGGCCTAAAACAATTGTTTGCCGCTCTTTTGCCAACTTGTAATTGACGAAAGGACTGTATTCTTCGGGGGCAGAAATTAAGCCGGCCAGCATCGCTGCTTCTGAAAGAGTCAAATTACTTGCGGACTTGTTGAAATAGCTTCGAGAGGCTGTCTCTACGCCGTACAAGTTGTGACCTAAGTAGATTTGATTCAGGTATAGTTGCAGAATTTGGTCTTTGTTGAGAATTTGCTCCAAGCGGATAGACATTACCGCTTCAGCTACCTTGCGACTAAATTTTGACTGGGGAGAAAGAAACAGGTTCTTGACTAGCTGCATAGTCATAGTCGAGCCGCCTTCAACGGTTCTACCTTTCTCTAGGTTGACCATCAGAGCTCGGGCTATCCCGCCGGGGTTGATGCCTTTGTGGGTGAAAAAGTTGCTATCTTCGATCGCCAGAACAGCTCGTTTCAGGTTCGGGGAGATTTGGTCAAGGGGTACGACATCCCGGTTGGCTTCGTCGTGGATACTGGCTAGCGGCTTGCCGTTGATGTCGTAAATGTGGGTAGTTTCTGTGGGAGAGTAGGTTTGCAAGATCCGAACATCTGGCAAATTGCGGAAGCTGATCGCTAAGCCAACCAGTCCACCAGCGACTACGGAACTGGCAAGCATTGTCATGCTGAGTATGGTTCCGGCGGTCACTTTACTGACTGACTGAACAAACTCAAATACGGGGGCTGAGTTTTCCGTGTTATTGCGGACTGCGTTGGTTGACACGTGGATTTCACTTCCTCACTCGATTTGGTGTTTAAGACTTTTTATTTTAGATGCGAACCCTAGAGACTGTCAGTCGATTCTAGATTTTAGATTTTAGATTTTAGATTTATTCCACAGATGAATCTGGGGGTTTGAACAAGAGTCTAAAATTTGGGGATCTCCACGACTGTTGTCGGGGGCTGGTATCCGTTTTTGGGCGGGGTCAGCTAATGAAAGCCGGTCAGCTTTGGGATTATAGTAGCTTGATAGTTATGTTTTTATGCGTCAACCAGTGAGTGTAACTAATTCTGCTGCACTTTGGCAAAATAATATGATGGACGATCGTTCCCCGATGATAACTCCTAACCTTTCAGCGCTTTACCGCGGCGTCAGCGAGATTTTTCCAGATCGACCTGATTCTAGCAACCCTGACGAAAATTTAGCCCAACTGCTGGCAAAAGTCGATCGACCGTTGCGAGTCAAACTGGGAATTGACGCCACAGGGGCGGACATTCACTTGGGACACAGCATTTGCTTCCGCAAGCTGCGAGCTTTTCAGGATGCCGGTCACACAGCGGTACTGGTCATCGGAGATTTTACCGCAAGAATTGGCGATCCGACAGGAAAGTCCGAGATGCGAAGCCAGTTGACAGCCGAACAAGTGGCGGAAAATGCCAAGACTTATTTAGACCAAGTGCGTCCGATTCTAGATTTTGAGACGCCCGGACGTTTGGAAATTCGCTATAACTCCGAGTGGTTGTCAAAATTGGACATGGCGAAGATTTTGGAACTGCTAGGCACGATGACGGTGCAGCAGATGCTTGCTAAAGAGGGATTTGATAACAGGATGCAGCAGGAAAATGCGATTTTCCTCCACGAGTTTCTGTATCCAGTCATGCAGGGTTACGATTCAGTAGTCTTGGAGGCTGATGTGGAGTTGGGGGGAACCGACCAAAAGTTTAATATTGCGGTGGGGAGAGATTTGCAGCGGCATTTTGGGATGAAACCGCAGTTTGGTTTGCTGATGCCGATTTTGATCGGGACTGACGGGGTGCAGAAGATGTCGAAGTCTTTGAACAATTATGTGGGTTTGTCGGAAGATCCGCTGACGATGTATTCTAAGTTGGAGAAAATTGCTGATAGTTCGATCGCCCAATATTTTGAACTATTGACAGATTTGCCACTTGATGGATTGCCCGAAAATCCGCGAGAAAAACAGAAACTTTTGGCTGTGGATGTGGTGCGCCAGTATCGCGGTTCGGAAGCGGCGGAACGCGCACAACAAGATGCAATTGCGCTGGTTAAAGGTGCTGCAGGACAAGCTGATGCTGTGGCGGAGTTTTCTTTGGCAAGTGTGCAGTTTCCGGCTAAGTTGTTTTATATTCTCAGTGCTAGCGGGCTTTGTAAAAGCAGCGGTGATGCGCGGAAGTTGATGCAGGGTGGCGGGGTGAAGTTGGAGGGCGATCGGGTTTCTGATGTTAATCTTACTTTTGAATCACCTGCTGATTTATGCGGTAAGGTTTTGCAGGTGGGGAAGAATAAGTTTGTGCGATTGGTGTCTTGAATCTCTTTTTTAACCGCAGATGAATACTGAAGATGAACGCTGATGAACGCTGATAATCGAATTATTGTTGCTTTGGATGTTTCGAGTCAAGAAGAGGCGATCGCACTTCTTGACAAACTCCCGCAAGTATCTTTCTGGAAAGTGGGTTTGGAACTGTTTGTGAGTTCCGGCCCGGGGATTTTGGAAATTTTAAAACAGCGGGAAAAGCGGATTTTTCTCGATTTGAAGTTTCACGATATCCCGAATACTGTGGCTGGTGCTTGTCGGGCTGCTGCTAAGTACAATGTGGATTTATTGACTATCCATTCTACTTGTGGTAAAGATGCTTTGAAAGCTGCACAGTTGGCTTTGACTGAAGGGGCGGCGGCTGTGGATAAACCGAGTCCTAAGTTGATTGCAATTACTCTGTTGACGAGTTTGAATTCGCGACAGTTGGCTTTTGAGTTGAAAATACCTTTGGAGTTGCCGGAATATGCTTTGCACATGGCATTGTTGGCTAAGGAAACGGGTTTAGCTGGTGCGGTTTGTTCTCCGCAAGAAGTGGAACAGTTAAGGATGAGTTGCGGGGATGATTTTGTGTTAGTTTGTCCCGGTGTGCGTCCGAAATGGGCTGATGGAGGCGATCAAAAGCGATCGATGACTCCAAAAGCTGCTTTGAAAGCTGGTGCGGATTATCTGGTGATTGGGCGGCCAATTACTGCTTCGGATGATCCGGCGGCGGCTTTTGCGCGTATTTGTGAAGAGATTGAATAACAATATGAATGTTGTTTTTTACCGCCGATGAACGCCGATGAACGCCAATAGAATTGTATCTGCGTTCATCTGTGTTTATCTGCTGATATCTGCGGTTGCAACCCCGACTTTGGCAGTTAATTTTGTGACAAATCATGCTAACAGTATAAATGCCAGTCGGTATGGTTTGTTAGCGCGATCGCCCTGTCCCGCTGATTTAGAAACTTTGGTCGATCGCCTGTTGCAAGATTTGCCGAGTTATGCTAATCGCGTAATTGTGCGATCGCACTTTTCTCCTAACAAAAACACACCATCCGGTTACGCGCTGCCTCAAATAATTTTAGCCGGCCGCCCGGAGTTTGAACCGTTACCTTTAACTTTTGAAGATGCACTTCCTGAAAATGCTAGTCAAGTTTTTATTACTACTTTGGAACGGCAGTATCGCGGGGGAAAACGAGTAGAAGTTCAGCAATATCATTGGTTGTTTTTAACTAAAACGGAAAACGGTTGGGAATTGGCAAAACTTGTTTCTCGGTTTGGTAATGCGGCTGATATTCGTCCTTTATTAAGTCAAGATAGTGAAAGCGAAATTGCTGAGGCTATTCGTTTGTGGTTGCGCGATTGTCATGCAAAAAATAAGTTATCTCGCAACTAAATTGCATTTTTTGGGAGGGCGAGACGCCCACCCCACATGAAATAATTTTTATTGTGGAACAGGCATCTTGCCTGTTCCTGACAGAAAATAATTTTATTGTGGAACAGGCATCTTGCGGTTGGTTGTTGGTTGGGGTCTAATTAACAGTCTGGATTGGAGCGGCTTCATGTCTTTTGTTAGTTCTAACCCTTGGGTTGGAGTGCCGATGGTTGTAGGACTTATACCTGTGTCATTACTTGTACCTCTTTTTTTGATAACACCTTTTTTTATAATATCTAGTATAATGTCCGCTGTTAATAAATCACGAGCTGGAAATAGATAAGTTGGAAATTCCGAATATGTTTGACCTTCTAAATTAGGAAATACTCAATTCTAAATCAAATGATAACAGTCAAAAATACATTGTGACCTAAGAATTTATCTTCATGGTGCTCAGTATTTCAGCGTTTCCTTGACTCCCAGTTTGCTTGGCTCAAAGATAGAGACCATTCGACAGAATTTATGGAATACTGTGTAATACTCTTCCCCCCTATCAAGATCGTGCCAAAATCTTTGGCTGTGCATTGCTTCTCTTGCATAATAGCCAAATGTGTACAGTGCAATTTCCTTTTTCATTATACCAGACATAATCATAAAGTAAATCTCTTCCAAAAAGCAGATAAATACCTCTTTTTCCTGTTTTGTGACTGATATGCTGCTAGAGCTATCATGCAAAAGCTCACAGACTTTCTGGATTGACTCGTTCTCATCGAATCTTTTGCTCATCTCATGAAACTTCTCATATCTACTTATCCTATTGAGCTCTACGAACTCAAGAATGCCTTTCACAAAAGCTAGGATTCCTATTAGTCCACCAATAGCTTCAATAAAGTTGTTCATGATTATATATCAAGTGGGAAGAGATGATAATTATTCCCTATTATACTGCAATACTCCGGACAGTTTTTGGAACGATACTACAAGCTTACGCGGGGCAAGGATCATAAAAAAGTCGAATTAAATGTAAGTCAGGCGTGGAGCTGACATTAATTTAATTATCCATAGTGGCTCAAAGTCAAGCGAGCATAAGCCATTGGGCTATATAAAAACTGTCCCGACTATTGATACTGATGATCGGCAAAAAAGTCATGGTGGGGTTAACCAGTATTTATACTCATCGCAAAAATGACACGCTCCCCATCTTGCGGGCGGGCGAGACGCCCAACCCCTACTCCCCACATGACATAATTTTTATTGTGGAACAGGTATCTTGCCTGTTCCTGACAGAAAATAATTTTATTGTGGAACAGGCATCTTGCCTGTTCCTGACAGAGGTATCAGAAAAGCCAGGAATTTTCGGTTGAGGGATTTACCGTGGGGGGCGGGTTTACGAGAGAGATTATCTGTTTTAGGCAATTATTGTTCGTGAAACCCGCCCATACAAAGCACAAACAAAAAATATTATAATTGCTCTTTGAATTCGTCTAGTTTAGCCTTGATTAGTTGCATATCTTGCCACATAAACCATTTCGGAGTTTCCGGTTCACGGGAGGGATTTCGCAACAAGTACGACGGGTGAAAAATTGGCATACACAAACGATTTTCCCATTCAATCCACTGACCTCTGATTTTACTAATGGGTCGCTTGTCGCTTAGCAAACCTTTGAGGGCTGTTGCACCGGTTAATAAAATAATTTTGGGGTCTAAGATGCGGATTTGTTCGAGCAAGTAAGGTTTGCAAGCTTCGATTTCTTTTGCTGTCGGAGGGCGGTTGTTGGGAGGGCGACATTTGATGACGTTGGCAATGAATACGTCGGTTTCTGCACTCAATCCCACGGATTCTAAAATCTTATCTAACAGTTTGCCCGATCGCCCGACGAAGGGCAATCCGGTTTCGTCTTCGTTTTGTCCGGGCGCTTCTCCCACAATCAAAATTGAGGCTTGAGGATTGCCGCGCCCGATGACGGCGTGAGTGCGGCTGTTGCCCAATTCACAGCGGTAGCAGCGGTTGCAGTGCTCGCCGATTTGTTCCATATTTTGATAAGTGCCGGGAGGAATGGGAATTTTGGCATTTGCTGGTATTGAGTCTGTTTGGAAAGTGGCACTTTGATTGTTGTCAAAAAGGCTGAGTTGCAAGTCGCTGGACATACATTTTACAATTAGGGAGATATTTTGGAGTCTAGAGTTTATAGTTTAGATCGGGTTTGGTGATTTGAGATTGGCTAGATGCTTGTGTGCGATGCTGTCGATTCGCTACGGGATAGCTACGCTCGCGTATCATCTCCAATTAACACTGGCACAATCTCCAATTGTTTGGTTGAGCTCGTACAGGCAAAAATATGTTCTCTAACCCGTTTTTTGACGATCGCGCCGATGCAGGCGAAAAACTGGCCGAGGCAGTTGTGGACGAGTTCGGCAAGTTGAGTTTAATGACACAGCAGGCGGTGAAACCGATTGTTTACGCCTTGCCACGCGGGGGTTTGCCCGTTGCTGTGCCGATTGCGCGCCGCTTGGGCTGTCCTTTGGATGTGGTTGTTGCGAAGAAAATTACTCGCCCAGATAATTTAGAATTGGCGATCGGCGCTGCAACTGCTGATGGTCACGTCCTCTGGGAAAAGCAAAAGCAGCACAATTTACGCTTGCAAAAATCAGCATTGCCCCTGGCTCAAAATAATGCTCAATCTCTGCTGGCAGATTTGTCTCCTGGACGCCCAAATATCAGCGCGGCTGGGGCTTTGGCGATTTTGGTAGATGACGGCATTGCGACGGGGATGACGATGGCTGTGGCGGCTAAGGCTTTGGAGTCGCAGCAACCGATGGCTTTGTGGATTTGCGCGCCTGTCGCCCCGGCAGATTTGATGGGATTTTTGGCCCAGATGGCCGATAAGTTGATCGTTCTGGAGACTCCTCACCCTTTTTACAGTGTCAGTCGCTTTTATGGGCAATTTCCGCAGGTTGAGACGGCGGAGGCTTTAAGGTGTTTGCAGCAACAAACTGAATGGCGATCGTAGGTTAAGCTAGAAGGCTAAATCCAAAAGCTCGATCGCTAAAACATGAGACCTTGGCAATATTGGTTGGACACTTTGATTCTGTCTACTCAGCACAATCCGCCTCGCTTTGTTGAGTTGGTAATGTTGACTTTGGCGATGATGTTGCTGGGGCTGTGGAGTGTAACATTGCAGTGGCAGTATTTAACGCTGTCTTTGAGTTATATAATTGGTTCGTCTTTTTCAATTTTGGTGCGGGAATCCATCGGCCCGCGGCCTCAATTTCAACTAACTCACCTGACAGCCTTGCTGTTATTAATTATCAGTTTTTATAGTTTTGCTGAACTGATTAGATAGTTAAAGCCGTTTTGATTGGTAGAGGCGGGTTTTACAAGGTGATTGCCAAGGTGGTGAAGCAATTGCATAACTTATATAGCAATCCTCAGCGGGTTGTGAATTAGATGTTTTTTTGAACTAACCGCGAAGACGCAAAGGACGCGAAGGAAAAGAAGCCAAGAGCGAGAGTTCACCAATAATTAGCCATCATCCTACATTCTCCTGAGATTGATGTAAAATTATGCGGTTCCCGGCAGGATCGAAGGCATAGATTTCTAGACCGTGAGAAGCTTTGATAATTTCTCCGCTGGGCGGATAACCTAAAGCCCAAATTCGGGCGATCGCAGTTTCGAGATTGCTGACTTCCAAACACAGACTCATGCCTGTTTTTGCTCGATTTGCAAATTCCGATTTGTGGGAATCTTTGGGTTTGAATATGCCGAGTCTTAAGCCTGGGAGTTGAAATTCAGCATAAGTATTGGGAATGTAAGGGTTTGGTTCTATGTCGAGAAATTTTGTGTAAAATTTAACGAGAACTTCTTTATCAAGGTCGGCTAAAGTAACTAGGGCGGCGCTGTATTGGAAACTCATATAAATTGGTAATGGGGAATTGGTAATATTATAACTTTCTATCTCTTTAAAATCCTCCAATTCGTCCGACTATTTGAATTTTACCTTTTGGAGTTCCTTTGAGAATTACAGCTTGGCCGCTTTGCGGTACAATATCAGTGATAGCGGTAATATTTACTTGATGAGTTACCATAATAATCGCGCCTTTAGTGTTGCGGTTGTCAACAATTAATTTGCGGATTGTCGCTGTTTGTCTGGCTTCTGTGCTGCTGTCCCTAAAAAACGAGTTCAGCGCTGGGAACGGTTCGACTTTGCCTAAATTTATCAATTTTCCTGTTTCCAAACACCTACACCACTGACTCGATAAAACTCTGGCAACTTTAATGTTGCGGTTGCGAAATTCTGCTCCAATTTGCTTGGCTTGGGTTTGTCCCTGTGCTGATAAATTGCGCTGGGTGGAACAGTCGCCCAACTTAAAGTTAGCAGGATCTCCGGTGCCTGGGGCGATCGCGTGTCGCATTGCTACCACCAACCCCCTCTCACCCCGCTGCAAAAATTGCCACCCTGCTTGAGTTTGCGGGTTGGTTGCTGCGTCAGAACTTGTAGTTGCAATCATTAAGCCGATCGACAATACTAAAGCTAGCGATCCGAAAAACCATTTCCAGTTAAGGTAAATCCGCGCAGCCATTGGTGCAGAAGTTAAGAATTAACTTATCATATTATAATACAACAAATATTGCTCTATGGAACTCACCAATTTTATTGCTCTGTCTGTCATTATTGCCCTCGTGCTGGGGATTGGGTTTGGAACAATGACTTGGGCTTACTTCGGCAAGGGCAGCATTTCTGTACTCTTTAAAGAACCAATTTTAACTTACCCAGAATTTCCCGATACCGACAGCGGTAGTAAAGCTTCCGTTTATTTTCAACAAGGAATTCAGGCTTATCAGTCAGGAAAGTACCGCAAAGCAAAAGATAAATTTACCAGCGCTGTAGAACAAGTTTCAACCTTGGCAGAAGCTTACCACAATCGCGGCTTAGCTTTTGCAAATTTGCGCTCGGATGACGAGGCTGTTGCAGATTTTATCCGTGCCAGCGAATTATATCAACAGCAAGAGGCTGGATTTGCGATCGACACAATCAAACAAAATCTGTCAGCGTTGAAGCAGCGCAAATTAGAACGAGAAAAACAAAAAACAGTAGCGACATAAATTATTAGGTCTTGCCCGTATAAATAAACCCAAACCTACTGTTGTGGTCTTAAAAACCCGGTCTCTTTAATGCTTTTAGGCACAGAAACCGGGTGGGTTTACAGAATTTATATTAAAGTTGAACATCAAGATTTAACGTTATCCCGAACAGCTAAACTTTTCTGGAATCTTCTATTTGGTCGATTTTAGCAATCATCATTTCTCGGCTAAGTGCCACAACTCGATAATTAGTAATGGGATCGTAAGCTTCCCACTCTTGAGTTACTTGGCTGTCTTGCCACAAAAACCATTCGCGGTAAATTTCGCCGTCATCAATGTCGCCGCACAAGGGAAGCCAATCATCTCCTCCCAAATTATCAAAGTCTCCTCCTACTAAGTCAATCCAAGCTGTAAGGATACAAGAGTCAATAGCATTATTATTAACAGTGACTGCGTTAGAGTGAAGAGAAGTTTCGGGAAAACAAAGTGTGGATTTCATAAGCTGTACCTGAATGTTATGTTATTAATTTATAAAAAAATCCTCTACGGCAGTGACAGCAGAATGCCACTATCCTAACCTCCACAGTTCCCACCTCGAAAAACCTTGACAGCCAAAGCGCTCAAATGCTGCTGCTGTATGACTTGAGACCGCTTTGAGTCAAGTCGCTAGAGAGGCTAAATTGAGCCACTTTGCCAACTGGCATAGAAGAAAGCCCGATCGACCCAATATTGCTGGCGAAGGCTCTCGCGCATTGAGGAGCAAAGACAGCGCGACTGCCAATTGTATACTAGGTAAGTTGGCGAGTTTCCGTACAGTTTTTGTGATAAAATTAGCAGCACGCGAACTTTCATATCGACAGCCTCGTTTGGTCAAAAGCTTTGCAACGAGCTTTCCAACGGTGGTGCGATCGCCAGTTTTGATTTATTGTTAATTTTGCGAAGTCCCGATCGACTGTTAGGGAAAAAAAATTATGCAACCAACCAACCAAGAAAGAATAATCGATCTGATAATCCACTATACCAACGGCAAACAGCAACACTTCCAGTTCATTGCGCCAGAGGGAACAGTAGGAGAGCAAGCAACTTTAGGCACTCGCCTGCACAAAATGTTGACGGCAGACCCGATAATTCTCGAATTGGCAGATAAACTGGTAGTTATCCCAGTTCACAACATACAAAGTATTGAAATATCGCCGATTCCTACCAAATTGCCAGAGGGTGTCCTTCACCCAATGCGAGAAATCTAGAAATAGCTAAGCTGTTCTGCATCTTAATTCAACTGAAAAGGCGGGCAAGATGCCCACCCCACGCCAGCTTTTAATAAACAGCAATATTCCAATTAAAGGCGCGACAACTTATTACAGCTAACAGATTGAAATAACCCAAAAACTTGTCGATCGCAGGGACGGTATATGTCGCGTGAGTGAGGGAAATAATTGCCGATTTCGCAGACTTTAACTAACCAGAAAAAATGCTAGAACTCCACTGTCACACTACTTATTCCGACGGCACTCTCACCCCTGCCGAACTCGTAGCCGCGGCTGCGTCTTCGGGGGTTCGCGCCTTGGCCGTCACGGATCATGATACGATGTCGGGTTGGGATGAAGCCTTCGCCGCTGCTGCTTTGCACGGTATCGAAATAGTCCCCGGACTCGAACTCAGCACCGTTCACAACGGCCGATCGCTGCACATTTTAGGTTTTTATCCCGATGCAAATAAGTTGCGAGTTCCTTTGAACGATCGCCTGGAAGGAAGGTTTCGCCGATCGCAGGAAATGGTCGAAAAATTAGCAGCAATGGGATACGCGATCGAACTGCCAAAAACATCCCCAGGAATGGCACCGGGACGGCCTCACATTGCCTCTGCACTTGTAAAAGCGGGTCACGCGAAATCATCGCGGGAAGCATTCGATCGCTGGCTGGGAGATGACGGCCCGGCTTATGTTCATTACGAGAAATTCTCGATCGTCGAAGGCATTGATTTACTGAAAAGTTGCGGCGCAGTACCGGTGTGGGCTCACCCTTATTTATTTCGCGGCGGCGGTGTTGAGGAAGTTTTACAAGAATTAGTAGATGCGGGTTTAATGGGAGTTGAAGTATACCATCCCACCCACAGTTCTAGCCAAATCCAAAAGTTGAAAGATTTGTGTCTTCATTACGGTTTGCTGGCAACTGGTGGCAGCGATTATCACGGCCCCGATCCTGAAAGGAAAGCAGCCGATAGCACCCAATTGAATATGCTGCATTTGCCGTTAGAATTACTGGAACCAATTAAAGTTGCTGCGGCGAGTTTGAAATAGTTTTTTAGGACTAATTTTGCACCATTCTCAATTAGGCTTTTATGAAGAGGCTTTCCGGTCTGTTCCACAAGAAAATTTATCTTTTGTGGAACGGGCATCTTGCCCGTTCTGGAGAATGGTGCAACATCTCAGTTATGACGAATTTTGCCGACGTATTCAGTGGTAAAAAAAAGGAATCTTTCGCTTTTTGAGGGAGGAATTTGCACTAAGTAAGTCATCAGAAGAAGACCGAGGTCAAGCAGAATATAAATTAATATGAAGTTAAAGGCAATTGCAGGCGAGTTGATTTTACAATGTTACTATAGCAACTTGCCAAACGGAGCTTATTATGAGTGCAGAAGACAGAGCTAAGGCGATCGGCAAAAATTTAGAAGGCAAAGCTCAGGAAATTTTCGGTAGTATCACGGGCAACAGAAAAGACCAGGTTGAAGGTAAAGCCAAACAAGCCGAAGCTGCCGCCCGCCACGCAGCAGAAGATGCAAAAAATGCGGTGAAAAATCTGGCCGATCAAGCCAAAAGGTCGATCGACAAATTGTAGAAACTGCGTTATACCAAATCCTGGCTAATAGAATTCGCTTCATATCAAATCCTTTGGTATCAATAGGGTTTGATATGATTTATTTTTGGAATGTGCATAAACTGGGTGACTCCTGCGATATCCCTTCAAAAGCGCAGTGGAGAAGTCCCTATGATTGTTAATTTTACACCGGATTAATTTCGTAGTAAGGACTTCAGTCCTTATCGCATTGCCTTTACGAAAAATTTTTGCTCAATTCTGCATAAAGCCGCCAAAACCTGCGATATCAGAGTATCAACACGCAAAAACTGGACTATGACGAGACATGATACCCCCGTCGAACCCTTAGCAGGTTTAGTTCCTGTAGCGGCAAGTTTCAGCTTGTTGCTTCCACCCACGGGTTGGGAACTCAAACCGATTTCGTTGACTTTGTTACTGTTGGCACGTTACAGCGCTATTTTCCCTGGGAAAATCGAATTATCTCGATGTCATCCGAACGTGCCAGTGAACACCGACGAACAGTTACGCCAACTTCTACAACTCTTGAAAGACTCGCCAGAGGGGAGTCAGGAAAAAGAAAGACTCAAAAATCAATTGTGCCAACTCATTCCCGATTTGCCCGGAATTCGCAAGCATCCTTATCCTAATATTGATTTAGAGGAAATGATGCAGGAAGCTTATTGCGGTTTTATCAAAACGCTTTCGGTATTTTTGCGGGCAATTGACCTCGACAATCTCGCTGTTGATGTGTTGCGAACCCGAGTAGTTCAGCGGTTCAATAAAACTCTCAAGAACAAGGTCTATGACCAATATCGCCGGATGCAGCAACAGATTTTTACTGTTAGTTTTGATACTCCGATTACGAGCAACCCAGGGGAAAAATTTGAGGCTCAACAACCGATAGACGATACCACAAAAAATGGGATTGAGCAACTCATCGAGAGAGAACAAGCTCACAATAAGCAGCGCATCGGTCGCAAACTATGGCAGTGTATTGAAGACGATCCGACGGGAGAACTGCGAAACAGTTATCCCAATGAAAAAATAGATAAGACTCAGCCAAACACTCCCGAAAATCGTCGCCCTCGACCGGATGCCAATTGTCACATACTGGCAGTGCGATTGCTGCTGAAAGGCCCTCCTGATAAATTATCGGTAATTGCCAGAGACTTAAATATTGACTATCAAACGCTCAACTCTCACTGGAAAAGAACAGGTTTTGAACTCGTCAAAGAGATTGGCAATAGAATTGCTAAAGAATGTGGATATCAACCGGAGGAATAATGGTGAATAGCATGGATACTTATTTGTTACAAATTCCTCTGGAGCAAACTGCCCGCAATTTAGCTCTGCAATTTGCTTCTGAGCAAGCTAATCCGCAAAAAGGCAAGCGGGTTTATTTCAACACCCTGGCGGTTTGGGCGGTTAACTATTTTTTGGAATGGATGGAAATGGAAACCGATATTGATGGCGGTGATAGTTGGAATCCAGCAATGCGGGCGGTTTTGGATGTCGGCGATTTGGTTTTGCCGGGGATTGGCAAGATAGAATGCTGTCCGGTTCAGCTTGGAGAATCGGCGATTTCTCTGCCGGAAGTGCGAGGAAACCGCATTGCATATATCGTCGTTCAGTTTGCCGAACCTTTCGATAAGGTGAAAGTTTTGGGCTTTATTCCGGCTGTGGAAATTCAGGAGGGAAATGAAGAAATTTATCTAACTAATCTCAAACCAGTTGAGGAATTGTGGGATTATTTGGATCGGATTGAGTTGGCAATTCCGCTGTTGCAAGGTGAAATTGAAGAGTTGCTATCTGATTTGGGAGAAGATGACCCCGTACAAGCACAAGTTCGGGAGAATTTGCAAAACAAATCTATTTCTGAAATTGTGGCAATTTTGAATAAAGTTTTGCACAGTAGTGAGAAATCTGACTGGGGATATGAAGGGGGGAAGGCTTTAGCGGGAAGTGGTTCTAGCAGTGGAGGTTTGGGAAATAGAGATATATCTTTCTCTCGTGATAAATCTTCACCTGTTGAGAAAGCTTCAGATATTGAGGAGGATGTGAAAGCGGAACTGAATCTGATTGCTGAAGATTTGTTGGAGAAGTTAGCGGAGATTTGGGGAGATGGTGATGACTTGTAGGGGTTCCCATCGACTGAAGAAACCGGGTTTTTGACCACATCTGCGGGTTGAAACGAAATATTTTCGTCCATCAAACCCGGTTTATGAATTCCCACCGACAGAAGAAACCGGGTTTTTGGCGACATCTGCGGGTTGAAACGAAATATTGTCGTCCATCAAACCCGGTTTATGGGCCCCCGCAACTCAATCGTAAAATTCATTAAAATGAATCAATGGAAAATATGTAATTGAAAAGACATGACTCAAAATAATTTACTGTCTCGCATCTCAATCGACTCGAATATCTGCTTTGGCAAACCCTGTATTCGCGGTCATCGCATCTGGGTTTCTCTGATTCTTGACTTTCTCGCTAGTGGAATGACTTTTGAAGAATTGCTTGAGGAATATCCGGGAATTGAACGAGAAGACGTTTTGGCTTGTATTGCTTATGGGGCTGAGTTGGCAAGAGATTGTTATGTCGAAATTCCTGTGGGTGAAAAAAAGGTAGTTTTAAAGTGAAGTTAAAACTTGATGAAAATTTGGGCAGCATCCGCGTTGTTTCGCTGTTACGTTTAGCTGGCCACGATGTTGCGACTGTACGGGAAGGGAACAAAATTTGAGTTCAACAGCGGATGGATTGTTGATTGATATCTGTCGGAGGGAAGGTAGATGTTTGGTGACTTTGGATAGGGGGTTTGGCAATCGCCTCCGCTACAATCCTTCTGATTATTCTGGGGTTGTGTTACTGCGTCTGCCTTCTCAAGCGAAACCGCAAGATTTGCAAGCGGCAGTAGAAATATTAATTCGCGGATTGGAGGCGGCAGAAGTTACGGGTAAATTGTGGATTATCCGAGGGGAACAGCTTTTGGAGTATCAAGCAATATCGGAAGATGAATCTGACTAAAAGATTCAAATAAAAGAGTTATGCAAAGTAACCCGGTTTCTAGGCAAAGAATGTCGATGCTGATTCGGCGTTTGGTAAGGAGAAAGGGGGTAGCCAACCCAGATTTAGTATCATGAGTTTAACACTCCTAATAGCGAGGACTTTCGCTATTAGACAGGGAATTAATCCGCTGTCGGACTTTCGACAAAACGCGCTATTTCATCCACATTAATCCCCGTTAATCTGCGCTTAAAAATCGGGTTCCGCAGCCAAAAGCTCGATCGACAAATCCATCTGTTCCTTCCCCCGCGCCAAAAATCTTTCGCACTCCTGCCAACACTCCACAGCCTCCCCAAACTGCTCGAAAACCTCCTCTAGAGGCAACTCTCCCGATTCCACCCGATCGATAATCGCTTCAATTCGATCGACCGTTTCCTCATAATTCCAGTCAGACTGGCGCAACTGCGAATCAATCATAACTTTTCTGCCGCATCCAATACTTCTACAATCTTAACTTTCAGCACGCCCCGACTCAACCTCACAGTCAATTCTTCTCCCAATTCCAAACCGTCAGTTGTGCGGACAATCGTACCGTCACTTTGGATTACCGCCGCATAACCCCTTTGCAAAACGGCAGCCGGATTCAGTGCGGATAACTTTTCTTGCAATACCTCCAGTTTACCAGTTGCTTGCCGCAAAGTTCGGGATGTCGCAGGCAAGCGTTTTAATCGATTTTGTAATAGTTGTAAATGCTCTTCTTCTGCCTGAAATCTGGCCCGTACAGCGTTTGCTAAATTGACCATTCGCTGCTTGTGTTCAAAGTAAATATCGGCTAAAATTGGTACAGCTTGAGCCGCCGCCGCTGTTGGAGTGTGGGCTCGTTTATCTGCTACTAAATCGGCAAGAGATTCGTCTCTTTCGTGCCCGATACCAGTGATAATTGGAATCGCACAATTCGCGATCGCCCTGACAACTCTCTCATCATTAAAACAAGCCAAATCTTCCGCAGAACCGCCGCCGCGCGCTAAAACGATCACATCAGCCCTACCGTCCAATTCTACGCGGGCGATCGCCCTAGCAATGGCAGCAGCAGCCAATTCTCCCTGCACTCCTGTCGGCGACAGCAACACCCGCAAACCCGGATATCTTTGGGCTAGAGTCCGCTGAATGTCTCCCCAAGCAGCGCCTGTATCTGATGTCACCACGGCCACAATTTGCGGGTGTGCGGGAATCGGGCGCTTTCTGGCGGGATCGAAGAAACCCTCAGCATCCAAGCGCGATCGCAATTGCTGCAACCGCAAAGCCTGCAATCCTTCCCCAGCCGGTAGCGATTGCACTACTGTCAACTGGTACTCGCCGCGATTTTTGTAAACCCGGATGCTTCCCAAAACCAGCAACTGTTCCCCTTTTTCCGGGATTTGCACCAATTTTTGCCGCTGAGAATTCCACACCACGCAGCGAATAGCAGCGCTTTTGTCGGTGTCGCACAGAGTGAAAAAGCAGCCGCTGGGGTGGTGCGAAACGTTCGACACCTCGCCTGTCAGCCAAACTGATTGCAGGTTGCGATCGCCCTCCAACAAGTCTTGCAGGTATGATGTTAGTCCGGCAACAGATAAAGCTGTATCGGGAAGAATTGAAGTCATCCAATTTTAGATTTTAGATTTTAGATTTTAGATTTAGGCTACTATCAACACTTCGGACAGTGTGTGATTGCCAAGCGTAAAATAAGGGTTTCAGGGCGATTGCATAATCGACTTCCTAACGGAAAATCAAGGGTTTCCGACTAGGATCTCAAAATAGTCCGGACTATTGTAGTATATCTAAGGTAATTTATTTGTAGGCTGAGCCGGCGATCGTAATTTTAACTGCAAACAAACTAATGATATCAGATACAGTAAGCAACCCCGGTCTAAAGACACGGGGCTTCAGCAAATAAACTGAAGCCGTGCTTACCCGCCTAAGCCTTAACTGGCTACGTTATGGGGGTCAAAACACCGGAAAATGCGACGCTAGTTTTCCGCTCTGTTGTTTGCAATTAAACAATTCTAAGGTCACTGGAATAGTGTTGCAAGCGTAAAAAGCCCTTATAACATTGGCAAAGCGAACTTTACGAGAAATCGAAGGGACACAACAATGTCTATCCAACCAAATTACGTTTTCGTTCTAGATGCTAACCGCAAACCACTAACACCATGCAAACCATCTTTGGCACGCAAACTGTTAAAGGTTGGCAAATGTAAAGTTTTCAGGCTTTATCCTTTCACTATAATTTTGAAAAAAAAGGTAGCTCAAGACCCACAGCCTGTCACTTTAAAGATTGACCCCGGTTCAAAAGTTACTGGGTTTGGTCTACTTCTGAATTCCAATCTGATCTGGGTAGCCGAATTAACCCATCGCGGGCAAACGATCAAGGCATTGCTAGAGTCGCGTCGTTCTCTGCGGCGCAACCGCAGAAGTCGGCAGACAAGGTATCGCCAAGCGAGATTTTTGAACCGAACTAGATCCAAAGCCTGGTTAGCTCCCAGCCTCCAACACCGAGTAGATACGACTTTAACTTGGGTCAACAAACTATCAAAGCTTGCACCCGTTAAGACGATTTTTCAGGAATTGGTTAGGTTTGATTTACAAAAAATGGAAAACCCGGAGATTTCAGGGATTGAGTATCAACAAGGAGAGCTGCAAGGCTACGAAGTCCGCGAGTATCTTCTTGCTAAATGGAATAGGCGGTGCGCTTACTGTGGCATAGAGAATGTAGCGCTACAAGTTGAACACATTCATCCTAGAGCGTCGGGCGGAACTAATAGAATATCTAACCTGTGCTTAGCTTGCGAACCTTGCAACACAAAAAAAGGGACTAAAGACATCAAGATATTCTTGGCAAAAAAAACCGATGTTTTGAAAAAAATCGTGGCACAAGCTAAGCGTCCGTTGAAGGATGCCACTGCTGTTAACTCGACTCGATGGGCTTTATTTAATCGCTTAAAAGCGACAGGTAAAGAGATTATTGCAGGTTCTGGCGGGTTGACTAAATTCAATCGCATACGGCTGGGACTGCCAAAAACCCACTTCTTTGATGCTGCTTGCGTAGGCAATACACCTGAAATTTCCGTATCAACGAATCAGCCTTTAAATATCAAAGCGACGGGGCATGGTTCAAGGCAAATGTGCCGCACGGATAAATTGGGATTTCCTTCTAGGTACGTTCCTAGATTTAAGTTTGTTAAGGGTTTCCAGACAGGGGATATTGTAAAAGCCGTTGTTACTTCGGGCAAAAAGATGGGTACTTATACGGGCAGAGTGGCTGTCCGCTCATCTGGCAGTTTTAATGTGTCAACAGCCCAAGGATTAGTCGAAGGAATCAATCACAAATATTGTTTTTCTATTCATCAAAAGGATGGGTACAATTATGGATTTTAAGACTGTTGACGGGATACTAAAGTATCCCGTGTCCTTTTTCCTCCCA
The DNA here is from genome assembly GCF_036701705.1 of Microcoleus sp. w1-18aA5. Taxonomy (NCBI): domain Bacteria; kingdom Bacillati; phylum Cyanobacteriota; class Cyanophyceae; order Oscillatoriales; family Microcoleaceae; genus Microcoleus; species Microcoleus sp. w1-18aA5. The sequence continues at coordinate 43,338 of NZ_JAUPTE010000001.1, forward strand.
GGGCTAAAGCCACTGGGTTTCCAAGCTACCGCGAGGTTTTTATGACTTCGATGAATGTGCTGCGCCAAGAGGCTGCGGCGATCGGCATTACTGAGGAAGAAGCCAGAAAATATGGCGACCTCCGACATAAAAGAACTTGGTCTTTGGCGATCGAACATCATCTCTCAATGCAAGATTTTGCCGATCGCATAGAACAATCCTTCACAACTTCCGAACCCGATTCCTCCAGCGCACTCAACCACTCTCAGACTGAAGAGTCGAAAGACTATGGTATTCAGCTAACTGCGAATCTAGGCGAATCTAGAGTAACCAGGGAGAACCAAACAGCCTCTGTTGCTTCGCCACAACAGCAAGCAGTAGCAATCGGGCGATCGCACGGTAATTCCGACCACCGCAGCGACCAAAACCGAGGTTTTAAACAAGTAGTTCAAAATCATATTAAAGCATTAACAATTGCATCCGCCTCCCGCATAAATCTGCCCAATTCACAACTGGGCAATTGGGTTTGTCCTGAGTGTGGGCCCGAGGGCGAATTGGATTGTTACCTTTGCGCCGGAGAAGGCAATGTAGGGGACATTGCAGCTATTGGCTGGACGCTAGCTTATATGGAAATGTTGGGCTGTTCTGCTCGCGAAATTGAACCGTTGAGAAAAATTTCGCCTTCATTGAATATTCTGGAATTGAATTTAAAAGTTTGTGTTGCTATCAAACAAAGTAGCGAAGTTTTAGCCAGGACGGAGAAATGGGTAATTAGTCATTAGTCATTAGTCATTAGTTACCCCTGAAAGCTCAACCAAATTAAGTATTGATTCTAGCTTTTTCAAAGCAACTTCCAACTCGTCATTAACAACTTGGAAATCGAATTCCCCTGCCGCTTCAATTTCCTCTTTAGCCCGCAGCAACCGACGGGCGATCGCAGTTTCGGAATCTTGACCCCGACTCCGCAGCCGCCGTTCCAATTCTTCCCAAGAAGGAGGTAAAATAAAAATTCGCAGCGCCTCTGGAAAATTATTCCTAATTTGCCTAGCCCCTTCCAACTCAATTTCGAGGATTACCCATTTTCCCTCACCAATTCCTTGCTTGAGACCAAAATAAGGAGTACCGTAAAAATTACCGGCAAACTGGGCCCATTCCGCCAACTCTCCAGCCTCAACCATTTTTTCAAAGTGGCTGCGGCTGACAAAATAGTAGTGCTGTCCCTCAATTTCTCCCTCACGGGGCTCACGAGTTGTCACCGATACCGAAAGATACAATTCGGAATGGCGATTGAGGAGCGATCGTACTAAGGTGCCTTTCCCTACACCGCTAGGCCCCGTCAGAACAATTAATTTACCAGATTTCATTTTGAGAATAGAAACGTGTAACAATTTAAGTTTCCGCTTACTTTAGACTGTAAACGCTCAAATTGCAACTGACAAACCTCAATCATCCCGACCTGGACCTTCTTTGCTCACCACAAAACGATTAGCAACCGTTTCCGGCTGAATCGCCGAGAGGATGACGTGACTCGAATCTGTAATAATTACCGCTCTCGTGCGGCGGCCGTAAGTTGCGTCAACCAGTTGTCCCCGCTCCCGCGCATCAGTAATAATCCGCTTAATTGGCGCTGACTCTGGACTGACAATGGCAATCACTCGATTAGCAGACACAATGTTACCAAAACCGATATTAATTAATTGAATATCCATGAAATTCTTAATCTGTAGGTGAACGATTGACTATCAATCCTTACTTTTTATCATATATACAAATATTTTTTATTACAATCCTCAAATTAATCCCAACTAATTTTTTTAGTTTCTACCTAAAATTTTTACCGTTTTGACGCCGAGTACCCGGTTCTTTATCAAAAATTTAAAAAAAGCTCGCTGTTGCCACTCTATCTTAAAGATTCGGTAAAAGCGTCGATTTTTAGTTGCAAATAAAAGCATTAGCTGTATCGAGAAAAAAACCGTAAATGTTGCGAAATATAAATTTAATTTTAGGGAAAGGGAAACTTAAGTATAATCAGTGATCGATGACAGCAAATATTCGCCAATGCTGGTTGTATCAGCCTTCAACTTAAACTAAAAGCTGCTGGCGATCCTCTTCGAGGGCTTCGCTAACGCACTTTCTGCCCGATTTTTAACCAAAAGATTGGGGATGATGTGTCAAACTACAGATATTTCTTGGATCGTGTTATACCAATAAAAGTGGTTTTTAGTGAGGACTTTAGTCCTATTAATACAAATAAAAAAAGTGTGGCTAGAGTTATCAATTTTATAACTATTATGAAAATTTGCCTAGTCTCGCGCCGGAAATTGCAGTGCTTTTTTCCTACAGATGGTCGCAGGATTCTAGCTAGCAAAAATGGGGGAATTAGTATAAAAATCTGAATATTTTAGTTTTTACTACAAACATTTTGAATTCAGCACAAGTTAGGCAAAAAGTGGTTTTACGCATGATATCAATTCCGGTTGAATTGGAATGATTAAACCGCAGAGGACACAGAGAACACAGAGTCAGAGAGAGAACAGAGAGATGAATAATTCCGATGCTACCGGATTTGATATGAATTATAGCGGTAAGACTTCATGCACACCGCACCCTAAACATACAGGATATGTATGTATAAATCTTATTAAACAAAAAAAAGGGATTAATGCAGATAAATTCACCCGCATTAATCCCCAGTTATTCCACACTTAATTAAGCGGCAACTAAACCGCTGTGTCTCAACAAAGCTTTAGTGCTCGGTTCGCGTCCCCGGAAAGTTTTAAACACTTCCATCGGGTGCAAACTGCCGCCCAATCCTAACACTGTATCTCGGAAGCGCTTACCTGTAGACGCGATCGCACTTTCATCTTCCAAACCAGCTTCCTCAAACGCCGCAAAAGCATCCGCGCTGAGCACTTCCGCCCATTTATAACTGTAATACCCCGCCGCATACCCGCCCGCAAAAATGTGTCCGAAAGCGCACAAAAATGCGTCTTCTTCCAGAGGAGGCAAAACAGTCGTAGTTTTAGCGATACGGTTGCGGACATCGGCCACAGTTTCGCTGCCACCCGATCGATAGCGGTGGTGCAATTCGATGTCAACGCTGCTAAAATGTACTTGCCTGAGCATGACGGTGCCGCTCATGTAGTGGCGCGCTGCTAGCAGTTTTTGGTAGTAGTGTTCCGGCAAAGTTTCCCCGGTTTCGTAATTCTTTGCCATCCCGAACAAAGTAGCGCGATCGTAACACCAATTTTCCATAAATTGACTGGGCAATTCCACTGCATCCCACTCAACATTATTAATGCCCGAAGCCCCCGGATAGTCTACCGTTGTCAGCATATGCTGCAAACCGTGACCGAATTCGTGAAACAAAGTTTCGACTTCCAAGAAAGTCATTAAACTCGGTTTGCCGTCAACCGGAGGACTTTGGTTGCACACCAAATAAGCCACCGGCAACCGCGTGGTTGTCTTTCCGGCTTCCACAAATTTAGCGCGCACCACGCACTCGTCCATCCAAGCACCGCCGCGCTTTTCCTCGGGGCGACTGTAGGGGTCTAAATAGAAATTGGCGATCGTATTTCCTGCTTCATCATTTATTTGGAAATAGCGCACATCTTTGTGCCAGACAGGAGTTTGACCGTCCGCCGCAGTTACTGTCACGCCGAACAGGCGTTTTACTAATCCAAATAACCCCTCTAATACCTGTGGCAAAGCAAAATAAGGTCGCAATTCTTCGGCACTAAAAGCAAACTTTTCTTCCCGACGCCGTTCCGACCAAAAACCAATATCCCAGTGCTTCAAATCTCCACCTTCCGCCGCGCCTTTTTCGGCAGCAAAAGCTTTTAATTCTTCTAAATCTTTGACAGCAGCATCATAACTAGCCTGGCGCAATTCTTCTAACAAAGCTTCCACTGCTGTCACGTCGGGAGCCATTTTGCTCGCCAAGCTCAATTCGGCATAACTACTAAACCCGAGCAATGCAGCTTTTTCCTGGCGCAAAGCTAAAATGCGATCGGTCAACGGCCAGTTATTCAATTCTCCGCTACTTGCTCTGCCGATAAAAGCTTTGTACAACTTTTCGCGCAAGTCACTGCGGGTGCTGTGCTGCATGAAAGGGCCGTAACTCGGAAAGTCTAAAGTAATCCGCCAAGGGCCGTTTTCGGCATCCGCATTTTCTTCGCCAGCGCTGCGAGCGGCTTGAGCTGCTAAACTCAACAAACTCGGAGGCAAACCGTCAATTTCGTCTTTGTTTGTGAGGGTGATGCTGAATGCTTTGGTAGCGTCGAGGACGTGATTGGAAAATTGGGTAGTAATTTCGGCCAATTCTAATTGAATGGCATTAAAACGCTCTTTTTGCTCGCCTTCTAAACCGACGCCGGAGAGTTGGGCGTCTCGGAGAGCGGCTTCGACAATTCGCTTTTGAGCTGACTCTAAGCTGTCCCAATTTTCGCTAGCCCGCAGTGCTTTAAAAGCTTCATAAAGCGGTTTGCTTTGACTGAGCTTGCTCCAAAATTTTACTACTTCCGGCTGCACTGTTTCGTGAGCCGATCGCAATTCCGGGCTATTTTTCACACCCATCAAATGTCCGACAATGCTCCAGCTCCAATTTAAACGCTCTCCGAGTCGCTGCAATGGTTCTACTAAGCCGCTCCAAGTCGGTTCTACAGACGATTCTAAGTCAGCTAGCGAGGCTTCTAGTTCGGTCAGCAGTTGGGTAACAGCGGGGACTACGTGTTCTGGTTCGATCGCGTCAAATGGAGGCAATCCTTGACCGATTAGTAACGGGTTATCAGCAATAGTTACGGTTGCAGTCATTGATTTTTCTTGTAACAGGTTGAAAACAGGTGAACTAGACAGATTAGCTTTTAATCTTTTAACACAGTTGTCGAAAAAGTAGGACTCGATCAGGCGTGAGTCGCAGAATCTCAGAGTCAAAAAATCTTCCTTATGACTGATGACTAATGACTGCTGACTTATGACTACTGACGATTCTCTGGTGTGTGCTGCAACTCCTTGACAACTGAGATTAAGCGCTTGAGGTGAGGTTTGACAACTTCTTGCTGCTCGTGTTCCAAACGGTGGATTTGAGCTTGGACCAGAGACAAATCCGCAGTCGATTGGTGCGCGGGAGCTAGCAGTTGGCTTTGCAAATTGGCCATGACTTTCTGGATTTCCAAAAATCTAGTATTTACTACTTCCCAGTCGTCTCTGGTGATAGAAGTTTCTGTCAAGCCTTGCGTCGCGCTTTGCAGTTGCTCTATAGCCTCTTCCACAGCTTGGAGATTCGCCTGTTGGCCAATCGATAAATCTTGTAGTTGTGCGCTCACCTGCTGGCGGACATCGAGCACAGCAGAGGCCACGATTTCTTGCAAAGAAGCTACAGACTCTCCTAAACTCACCAACTGCCGCTGGATGTCCATTGACTCCTCAAAGCCCTCAGCCCTAGGCATGGCAGCCATTTGCTGGCGCAGCGCTGCAATATCTGCTGACAACTGCTTGCGTAATTTAACAATTACCGTCACCGCCGTTTTTTCGACTTTATTGACAGACTTTTGGACTTGGGCCATTTCCGAATTTTGATGCACCCGCACTTGCTGCTCGAATCGATACCGGTTAGCAACATTCAGCGACAAAGCCAAAGTTAGGGGAGCCACCCCGTAAAAAGCTTGACCCGACACTGCCACCGCCAGGGAACCCACACCAGAGGCCGCCAGAGAGGCGTACTCTGCCAGCTCCAGCCAGTGTCTTTGAGGAAAACTTTGCCTCAAGTGGTTTGCAACAGAGGGTTTTGGCTTCCGCACGGCTCTTTGGGTCATAGTATTTACTCGTTGTGGGTAAGGTTGCGAGATTGGGTGGAGCATCGATTTCTATCCTTTTTTCAGTTATATGTTTTAGATTATTTCTTGGCACTCTTCTATTTTTACCTTTGTGAGTAAGTTAAGGATGACTGCCATATTATTATGTATTTGGGAGCCTGTGGCGATCGCGCCCAATTCCGGCTGTTAAAAGGTTCGCCCCAACGCGCTCTCTATTTTACAGGAGTTAGCGCGATCGGGTTCGGGCGATCGACAATAGCTGCCCAGGCTAACCGAAAAATGCCCAAGACTATTTTAGATTTTAGATTTTAGATTAAAAGTTAAAAAATGCGACCTACTCAGGGCGATCGTCGTTTGGAGGTTGTCGGGAGTTGCATTTTTGTTCGCCCATTGGTATAATCTACTATTTCTGAATTGTCCCTCTCAAATTTACTGCAAAAATTGACCAATGAACTCAGAAAAACCCGGAATTGGCGATCGGCTAAAGTCTATTTTCAGTATCGGTATCTTTATCATTCTTGTACTAGGAGTAGGCTTTTTAAGCGTTAATTTTATTTCAGCTCTCTATGCAAAATTTTCTTAAAATTAGTCCTGGACGCATGGGGTTCAGAAACCAAGTTTTTTTACAAAAATACTTCGTCGCAGCCTCCTGATCAGGTAAAAAACCCGGTTTATTTAGTCGGAGTGAGTCCCGGACTGTTTGAGATTCCCAACTTCTTCAAGAAGTCTCGCATCTTCAGTACGATTTCACTTGTTTGGATTGCATTCTTCCTTCTTCCTTCTTCCTGCGGCTATAATTTCAACTGTAAAGATTGTGGTCGGGGTCTAGCCAAACAATATAAAAAACATTTTCACTAAAAAATCCATGCACTCTGCCGTATTCATTAGCAGATATTTGAAACTGGTAGGGGATATTGATTAGGATATCTTCATTGGGAATCCCAAAGCCATTAGGTTCAGTAGTATTTTTCCAAACTATGCCATGACAGCGCAGACTTTTACTTTGATTGTTGATAATTTCTTGAGCGTTCAATTGTGACAAATCGCGCAGCCTTCTCAGTAAAGATGCTAGATACTTAGCATCTCTACCGCCTAGTGAAAACTTATCTTTGTCATCCTGATAATACCTGAAAGAAAAACTAACTCCTTCCGGTATTTGTATTTTCACAACCTCTCTCGGTGCTGAAGATGGCTGACGACGAATATCTGTATCTTGTCTTTTTTTATGCTTCTTCGATGACACGGGTTTTGTAAAATTCTCGCATTGATTCCTTCGTAATAATAGCATGAGAAGGTTCATCTCTTGGCAACTCACCTCTAGCATTAATCCAAGGGTCTTCACGTCGCACCATCAATTCTAACTCATAAGCGTCCCGGAAGAAATAATCGTCAGCTAACTCGTCTAAAAACTCTTGTACTTCTTTGGGAAACTCTGGTTTTTCGACTTCTTTCAGAATTGGCTTCCAGTCAAATTGTTCTTTGTATTCATAAAATAAAGCCGGGATAGTCGGCCCGTGCACCCAAGCTTCAAAATCTTCATCAAAAAGCGGTGTATCTTCAAAGGCTAAATACCATGCTTGGGCGTAGTACAAGAGTTTTTGTAGCTTGTGGTTGCTGAGATAGGAGCCTACATCATTCGCGAACCAGATGTAGTAATCAGCGAGTTTTGAGGCTGTTGTGACTGTAGTTATTGTGGTCATATAACTCGACTCAATAAGTTTTGTATTCTATGATAGCACAGACTGTTAACAGTTAAATATTATAGGTTATAATATGTTTGTTTGCAGTTAACTTTTTTTCATGCAAGGTTAAAGTTGATTTTTGATGAAGGTAGGCAATTAGAGATTGTGCAGGCAATTGAGCGGGTGAGAGACGGAATTTTCTGGAAACCTGGAAAAGGAATGTCTCATTTACTCAAAAGGATTAATTTAGGTCATTTAGGGCCGGATGCGACCCTTGAAGAATATAATGGAGTTATCAGTTTAATTGTCAGGGATGCTGATGCTAAAGTTTATGTGTATGTCTACGAAGAAACGTTTTATCCGACAGTTACCAGCAGTGTAAATAACACAATATGGCTGGTAATGATGGGCTTGGATGGAGTTTTAGAAACGGCTTTTCCTCCAAAGGAACCGGAAAGCTACCTGGCTAATTCAATGTTTATTTATGTAGGTTTAGTTAAGGATTTGTTATGAATACTTTGGTAAAAAACTATTGTGTAATGGTTGAATTTCCTGATGTGAGTGGGGCTGAACATTTAGAAATGTTGCAACTTAGAGATGAGTTGGCAAAAGTTGAATCTCAACTGAGTGAGGAAGAGAAAGGTTTATTAGCCAATGCCGATCGACGGTTAGTTGAACAAGCAAGGGAGTTTTATGAGGAGTTGTCGAGATTTGTGGATTTAATGCAGAAGCGCAAATTTGAGGAGATTACACCTCAGCGTTGGTGGTGGTATTTGGATGTTTTGGCATTGTTGCCGAATTTGAGAAAACAAGAGTTGACAAGCGGTGTTGTTTGAAATGTTTATTCACTGTCGATGTTTGTTAAGTGCGATCGTCTAGTTTTGATATACTGCTTCAGTACAGGTGACAAAGTGTAAAGACTTGCTTCTTTTTCGAGCAAGCAGCGCCGCGATAGAGATTGCAATGCGTTTAGCAAATCTGATGATGATATTTGTCCATGTTGTAGCAATTTGGCGAAGTTGACTGGCTGGTTTTCTGTCGCCAACAATGACATGACTTGTTTTTCTAGTTCGGAAGTGCGATCGTACTGCTCGTGTAAAACATCTTTTACATCTTCTGGTAACAATATGGTATCATCTATTAATAACTCGGTCGCGCCGATTCCCAACTCTTGAATCAAAGTCGCCACGCTTTTTAACCATAACGGATTGCCTTGGTAGCGGTGAATGAGTGCTTCGCAGTTATCGATTTCTGTTAATCCTTTATCTCTGAGAATTTCCCGTGCAGCCGCATTGTCTAAACCAGTGAGTTGTAAGGTACGAATGGGAGTATTTTCGCTGGTGAGTTGAGGAACTTCTTTCGGCGGTTCCCAACCGAGTAGCAGAAAGCAACTTTGATGGGATAATTTTTCTATTTGTTTGAATAGGGAGCGATATTCTTCGTATTTTGGTTTATACTTTCCTGCGAATTCGCCGCTAGAAAAAAGGTTGTGAACGTCATCCAAGACTACTAAACAGCGATGGTTTTGTAAATACTTAATCAGCGGTAAGCGTTTCTGGTTTGTTGGGGATGAATCAGGGTTTTCTGACTGGGAAAAAAGCTGTGTTAGGTTAGATTGAAATTTATCTATGGTGGGGAATTCGTCTAGTGTGTACCAAACTGCGTACTCAAACTCGTGTTTGATTTGTTGTACGAGTTTTACTGCTAGGGATGTTTTGCCGATGCCGCTGATACCGGTGATGGTGATGAGGCGGCAGTTTTGTTGTAGAATCCAGGTTGTGAGGGTTTGGAGTGAGGAAGTGCGATCGAAGAAATTGCCCAACTCCGGCATTTCGCTTAAATCTTGATGTGGAGTTTTAATTGGTTTTGGGTTAGATATTTCGTCATTATGTGAGTTTGATATATCTGGCGGCTGTCTACCTTCTCCACAGATATTGAAACTACCGCTCACGTTATGTGCAAAGTTTAAAATATTAGAGTTTTGCAATCTCTCCATTGCCGATCGAAAATTTGTTTTACTAACATTTTCTCCCAACTCTTCTGAAAGTATCTGCCATAATTGCGAACCAACTTGCCTAACACTACTTTCCGAACAGTCAAAGTCTTTGGCTATGTGCTTGTATGTCTCGCGTTGTAGAGTTCCCCGGAGTATCGCTGCTTGTAAATCGTCAAGGTGTTGACCCGTTTTCTCGAAGACTATGCGATCGGCGATTTTTAAAGCTTCTTTTAGGTTCATCGGGGCCGGGAGAGGTGAATTTTTTGTATTATAGCTCACATTTAAGAACAGTTTAATACATTTTTCCACATTTTTGTACAAAACTAGATTAAAAAGATTGAAAGTGGTGAAAAACAGCTCACAAAATTGAACATTTTTGGGCTAGACAAATCTTGGATTTGTAAGGATGATGGGACAAGTATTAAATTATTGAAAAACTTGTTTATAGTCAAAAAATATTAATCATGTCAAATTTAAAGCTTTTGGGCAAGAGACTTACAAATCTTTCCCTTTATCAGAAAGCGCAACAAATTGGCTTTGAGTATATCCTCAACCCCGACACTGGCGAACTACATCGTGTTGGTCTAGATAATTTTGGGGGTTCTCACAATCTCGCAGATGCAGACCTAAGCATTTTCATTGGTCTTAATAATATTGGGATGATACCAGTTGACGTTTTTCGTGATGGGAAAAGACTTCCAGTTTACGATATTGATACTGGCGAAATGATTGGAAGCTATGCCCTCAAAAAATGTAGTTACTGCTTTCCAAAATAAGCTTACTTCTTTAAAAGGCATTGGGAACTTGTGCATAATCAAAAACTTCTGAGGACAGACGCATGACGTATAGGCTGTTTGAGATCCCATCTGAGAGCGGTAATCATGCAGATGTTGTCTGGGCTGATCCCAGTAGTGTCGATCGTAATGCCTATACCCATTTAGCCTATACAATCGAAACAACTGACAGCGAAAACAGCATACTAGATGGGCGAGGTATCCGCTTCAAAAACTTACGCCAATGGAAAAAAATTAAGGAAGAATTCCCTGACGTGTGGTTACGTTTCAAGGAAAACCATACATACTATGCAGGTGAAAGCGTCCTCGAAAAAAATGAGCTAAAGCATCAGCATCATATTAAAACTGTTCTAAGGTTGGGTGCATTAGAGCTACTCGCAAATATCTATTCGGGGCGGATTACCGCTAGTGACAAAGATCCTTTTCCTCATCAATTAGCATTACAACAGTATGTTAAGAATCATCAGTCTCGCATTAAGCGAATTCTGATCGCCGACGAAGTAGGTTTAGGTAAAACAATTGAAATAGGCTTAATATTAAGAGACAAGCTGATTGCACAAAAAGAGGATTTGCGTTGTCTTTATCTAACTTCTGGCGGCTTAACCGAAGATGTTAGAGATAAACTACGTAGTGTGATTAAAGATTCTGTTGATGGAAGCATTATTAGTGTTGTAGATTCTTTTAGACAATATGGCGATAGCATTAGTCAAAAAGGGATTCGGATTGCTAGTATGCACGCTGCTAGACGATATCTTAATGATAAGAAAGAGCTACCTAAAGGAGTTAAACCAAATATCATCATCATTGATGAATGTCATCACTGTGCCAGCAATGCTAACCTCATCAATGGGGAGTCATATGTAGAATCGGCAATTGATACAACACAAGCTTATAAAACTGCATATCAAATGATCGCAGGTAAGTTCTGGAAAGACTCAGAACCGCCAGAGCTAGTTATCTTGATGAGTGCTACACCTTTTCGCTCTGCCAATCAATTTACAAATTTATTGCGATTACTGGTACACCAAACTGCTTTGGAAAATGCCTATGCTAACGATATTGGCCAGGAACAACTTTTAGCAGCAATATCAAAAGATGATTCACCCGTAGCAGTCATCTGGCGGCAACAGGATGAGATTCGTAATTGGTCTGATCAGAGATTATTTCCGAAATTAAGGATAGTTCGTCCCCACCGCGAAGGTGAGCCAAGTCTCGAAAAAACTGATGAAGAGTATCTGTCAACGCTAGAAAAAATCAAAAGGACAGTACAGCGTATTTATCGAGATCATAGGGGTAGTTTTGGAGGGTTTGCTACAGCACATCTTGAAACACGTTTAACCAGTAGTTCCCTTGCAGGTGCTTGTTGGCTATTTCGTTGGTGTGTCCGCCATCATCCAAAATGGCAAAATGAGCACAAGTATAAGACAGATAACTTCGCTGATACTCAAGATTTAAGGAAATTAATTCGCGAGATTTCCAAACACCTAGCGAAATTTGATACTGAGAGGGATACAGTTACAGGATACGCCAAAAAGGTTATATTTCCTTCTGACAGTAATTTTTCATTTGACTCTGCCCACTTGAAGGATGGCAATATACCTGCTATTCGTGACTTTCAGAAAAAACTACTGGAGAACGCAAAACAAAAAAATGATCGAGATGATGACGATGATACAGATTTAGAAGCAACGATAGAGGAAATATTAGAACTGACAAAATTAGCCTTAGACTTGTTGGCATCAGGTAGAAGTGTTGAAAATGCCAAGCTAAACTGGCTAAGAGCTATGCTAGAAGAACATCCCGATTCTCGTTTTCTAGTTTTTACCGAGGTCTTACAAACTACTGCCATTATTACCGCAACTTTTCCTAAACAAAGTCGGGCTCTTACTGGGGAGATGAGTGCTGATGATCGAAAGAATGTAGTTAAGGAATTTTACGATCGCAACCAAAAATACCGCATCCTTGTCGCAACTTCTGCGGCGGACGAAGGATTAGATTTTCAAGTAGCCAATAAAGTTGTGCATTGGGATCTCAGTCCCGATCCTGCTGTTTTAATGCAACGTAATGGGAGGGTTGCTCGATTAGGTCAAATTTCTGATGTCACTGCCTATTATCTCATTTTAGAAGGTACATTAGCCGAAAAAAGAGATACAGCCTTACTAAAGCGTCTCGAAACAGCAGGAGTTACAGATCCGCGTATGCAATTGAAAATTTTGGGACAGCTTGATAATAAGCAAGAGGGCAAAATTGCAAGTGCTATTGAAGATGACAGTGGTGATGGACAAACTGTAGACAAAATTCTACAAGTAGCAAAGGAAAGCAGTGATCTCATGGAGACAGAGCTTCGTAAGTTAAATGAACAGCTAAAACCCATTGAGGTTCTCGATCGCGATAAGCTACTTAAACGCCTCAAAAATTGGCATAATTTGGAAGTTACTCAATACGATACTTACAAGCATAAATTAGTTTTTGAATCCAAAGAATGGCAACGTCCTGTTTTTGGAGAAGAGAAAACAGAGATGGAGTCAGCAGTTTCTGAAGTTCTCGTAATCAAGCAGAAAAACAAAAAAGATAGAAAATTTAACTTTGACCCAGAATTTGCTCTTTTTAGCCAAGAAAAAACTCCCGATCGATTAGCAGGGTTGTTGCCTTGGAACCAGAAAAAAAGTGAGGGAGATACAAAACAACAACATCAACCTTTTTTTGACATTGATCCAATTGGAGCCTTAACCCAGTCTCTTGCTAGACAAAGACAAGCGGATTTTATGGCGGTTTCTGCACAAAAGTTGTGCGAACATTTTCCAGATATTAAAGGCTGCTCTTACTTGCTGTTTGCAACCCATCCATTACGAGAATTGGAGAAAAACAAATCATCAGACTCAGCTAAATACTTGACATACTACATTTTTACAACTGATTTTAGTCAGCCAGTCAATCCCGATGGTGCTTCTGCTATTGAAGTACATGACATGATTACTTTCTTGGAGGCGCAAATTGTTCAAGGTGTAGTCTCTCTATCACCCGAAGAAATCGAGCTGGCAAAATTAGCAGGGCGGGATATCTCTCAATGGGTTCAAGATTCTTTCAGCATGGGTGGTGATGATTTCTTAGATGAAGAGTCAAGTTATTTCGTGCCGATTCCTGTTGCTTTGGTAGCTATTGTTGAGCCGATAGCAGAAGTTAAAGAAAATAACATCGCATAACATCGCCCTTTCTTGTTTCTGATGACCGATCGCGTAAAATGAAAGTGCGATCGCCCCTAACACCAAATACCCAACACTGCGATGATTCTACCCTGCTCGATCGCCCTTCACACCAAATACCAAATCGATGTCTGCGGTAAAATCAAGGTAAAACGCATGATTAATCTTTCAAAAATTACCACGAGCAACTGACTGCTGACTAACTAATGCAAAAACTTGCGAACTTGATATTCGCGACTTTCGGCGATCGCAATGTGCAAATCCCCCATTTGGGCATCCAACTCATCTATTGTACTTTGTGGCACAGACTTCCACTTCTCCCTAGTTTCCCAGCGAATCAACATCACCACCTCATTTTCCACCGGATCTACCCAAATTTCTTTGCCTAAAAAACCGTCCCAATTTTTTAGTCCCTCAGTCCAAACTTCCTGATCTCGCTGAATAAACTGCTCCCACTTTTCTTGAGGTACTTTAAATTTGAGCCACTCAATTACCATCTTATTTCCTATTTGTAAATAGCTAATTAATCGTTGCCGATCGCAATTTTAATGATCAACTCAGTTCCCTCACCCGGACGCGAAACACAGTGCAATTTACCACCGTGCTTTTCTACTACTAAATGCTGGGATATTGCTAGACCCAAACCTGTGCTCGTGTCTGGACATTTAGTGGTAAACAAAGGGTCAAAGATGCAGTCGAGGACTTCTTCAGTCATGCCAGGGCCATTGTCACTAATGGCGATCGCAACTTCGTTTTCCCCTACCAGGGAAGTCCGAATCCGAATTTCGGGATTGAATATTTCAGAGTTGGACCGGGCTGAAGACAAGTAAGACTGATTTTGAACTTTACCATACTTTTCGGAATTTCTCCCCCCTTCTTCCAAAGCGTCGATCGCATTTGTCAACAAGTGCATGAACACTTGGTTTAAGTGTCCCGGATAGCAGCGAACTGGCGGCAAATCCCCGTATTCTTTAACTAGAGAAATTCCCGGTCGTCCCCCTTTAGCTTGCAGGCGATTTTGCAAGATCAGCAAAGTGCTGTCCAAACCTTCGTGGATATCAGCAGGCTTCATTTGGGCTTCGTCGGTACGCGAGAACAAGCGGAGCGATCGCACGACATCGCGAATCCTTTCCGAACCGACTTTCATGGAATTTAGCAGTTTTGGCAAGTCTTTTTTGATGAAGTCTAAGTCTAATTCTTCTATCAAATCTTGAATTTCCCGCACGGGATGGGGATAATACTTTTGGTAAAGGTCGATCGTTCGCAGCAGTTCTTGAATGTAGCCAGTGGCGTGGCTGACATTGCCAGAAATAAAACTAACTGGATTGTTGATTTCGTGCGCTATTCCTGCTACTAACTGCCCCAGAGATGACATTTTTTCTGTTTGAATCAGTTGAGTTTGAGTTTGCTGCAAAATTAACAGCGTCTGCTCTAATTTAGACGCTTGTTGTCGCAGGCGTTCTTCTGATTCTTGCAAAGCTAAAAGAGACTGTTTGCTTTCTGTAATATCCAATCCCACAAATACCGCCGCCGTATTGTTATGGTATTTTTGAGCTACTATTAGATAAGTTTTATTTTCTCCTCTGATGCTCGCTGTTACTTCTTGAGATGTCTTCTTTTTATGGTTGGCAAAGAAATCGTATACTAAATCGTTAAATGTGGGACTTGTATCTAAAAAACCTACTTTTTGACCGATAAATAGTTCGGACGGCATTTTATAAGCGCTAGCTAAATGTCGGTTTACTCCCAAGTAGCGCAAATCGGAACTTACCCAAGAAACTAATCCGGGCACGGCGTCTAAAACGGCTTGAAGTTGCTCTTTTGCCTGTACGAGCGCTGATTCTGCTGCGAGGCGAGCAGAAATGTCGCGGGCGATCGCGCAGCGGTATTCGCAGCCGCCGTATTCTAAATAATTGACTTTAACTTCGACGGAAAAACTGGCGCCGTCTTTGGTTTTGTAGCTGGTTTCAAAAGTCAGGTTGGTTTGCTGCTTTAGTTGAGCCCAGTGTTCTCGCCAATCCGATGCGGGCAAATGCGAATCGATGTCGCTAACTCTCATGTTTAGCAGTTCCGATTCCGAGTAGCCGAAAAGATGGCAAGCGGCTTTGTTCGCGTAGCAAATTTGACCGTCGGAGGTACTAAAAAAGATTGTATCAGCAGCATTTTCGAGGGCAATTTGAGTTAGTTGTGGTATTGTTTCTAACTGCTTTCTTTTAACCTCGGACTGAAATTTATTATAGCAATTGGTTTGAGCGGGAGCCTCACCTATCTTAGATGCAAACAAAATCAAACCGCCGATCGCACCTTCGTTATTTTTCCAAGGCTGAAATACCCATCTTACCGACTTGCTGACAGAGCCGCTTGCGGTTTTTCCTGATACAGATGCGATCGATCGCCCTGCCACAAACTCGCTATATTCCAAAACTCCTGTCAAACAAGCCTGGGCATTTTGCTCCCAATATTCCGGGAGATTCGGGAACAGTTCCCAATGAGAGCGGCCGAGCGCCTCGCCGTCGCCCCACCCGCAATCTGTTTCCCAGCGACGGGAAACCGACAGATAGCGCATTTCACAATCTACCATTGCCACGGCTTCGGCGGAGCGCTCCACAAACCGCCGAAATCGCTCTTTACTCTCCGACACTGCTGCCTCTGCGGGTTGTTGGGCGATAGGGACATTCCCGTCAACGTACCTTCCCAGTCCCTGACTTTTTTGCTGAACTGGCTTAGTTTGCACGGTTTGGGATTTCCTCCATAGCTGTCAAGTTTGAAAAACTCTGTTTTACACCAAAAATGCTGTTTTCCCCTGATTTGCTCTCTCGGACAATACCCTTAGAGGGTATCACCCATCATTGATATCATTTTTGATGGGGATATGTCTATAGGCATTGCTATCAGCTTAAGGCTAAAGGTAGTGCCCGCCTGCTCTGTGACGATGAGGCATAGATCACGTCGGCGCCCCCGGAATCGTTGGAGGAGACTGGAGTGATCTCTTGCCTGCCCCGACTATTCCGGGGCGCAACATGGCAGCGACACTAGGCCAAAAACGAGAGATACAAAGGGTTTTAGACGATTGGTGACACCAATGGGTCTATAGGTACTCAAGAAATTTTCCCCCACACTTTGAGAGTCAGAAGATTTCCTAGTGATTGTTGGGTATTTTAGACAAGTTCCCAAAAGAATGCAACTGTAGGCCCGTGAGCCAAACCATGAGCTTCCTCAGTCATTCCCAATTCTTTAATTGAAAATCCCACATCGAACATGGTATGAGATCCTGTAGCCAGTGCGATCGCCAAATAGCTTGAGAATGCAAGAGAGCGCTCAAACAAATTTGTGCGTAAATTCACTGGTAAAATCCACTCTCCCTTTCCGTAACATTGCAGGGTCTAATCTTTCCGTCGTGTTACAAGTCATCAAAACTACGAGTTTTTGCTGAAATTGAATGCCGTTTTCGTCGATAACGCTTTGATACAACGTTCCATCCAGCAAACTCAAAATGTGTTCAGTTTTGTTAGTGCGTTGGGCTTCAGCAGTCGATCGATCTTGAGCCAAATTATCAGCCTCATTGATAATAATACAAATCCGCTCTAAATAACTCGGCGGCACAAAATTTTCCACAGCATCGTGGTCTAAGATAAAAATCACATAACCCAGCGGCACTAAAATTTCCTTTGCTACCGCTTGCGTCCAAGCAGTTTTGCCCGTGCCCGGTTCGCCACTAACCAAAACAGCCAACTGATTTTGATCCAAAATTGCCTGCTGAACTGTATCGGTAAAACTTTGAACCTCTGCAGAAAACGTGCGAATTGAGAACTGGCTGTGAACCTGTCCGACGCGGCTTTTGTACCCGCCCAGAATCACCGCTAAATTGTAAGTTGCCTTGCTAACGAGAGGCGCAATATCTTGGCAAATTAGAGTGTAGCAGCGTCTTCCCCTGTCGTAGCTGTCAATTTGTAGCCAGCAGCCGAATCGAACCCAAGAAGCATAAACAGTACCCAAAACTTCCAAGCGTTCCCAGCTAACAAACCGCTCTGGGGGATAAGAAAAATGTCGCTCCATAAAAGACTGGGTAATTGCATCCGGTTTCCCTAGCAAATCCAGAACTTTGAAAACAGTAATCTCTTGGAGTTTGTTGAGAACGTAGTCGATGGGAATGCTAGCGCGGCTGACTAATTGCACCACAGGCGTTTCGGTAACTAAAACGTCTTTGTAGCGGTAATCCGGGTAAACTGGCTGCGGAGTAATGTAATCCCAAAATTCATCAATTTCGTAGCGAGTATTTTCCGAGAATACATTTAACATATTTGCCCACCAAGTATATTGGTGTCGTCCCATTGCGTCGGCAAGGTCGCTAGCTACCCCTAAAGTTTTTTGAGCTAGTTCTAAGGGATCGCTAGACGCTAAATGTACCAGGTGTTCCCAATCAAATTGACGGTAAAAAGGTCGCCAACCAGAGCCTAGCAGACCTCTATTTTGAGAATTGTTTTGATGAAAATTGTTTTCGCGATCGCCCATATCTTCCGCACTCATTTTACACAACTCCTACTTACTCTTATTTTACTGCTTTTGTGGTACACATTCTACAAAAAAAGTGAAAAATCTCAACTTATTTTTAGATAAGCGGGCGGCACAAAATCTACCAACCAAACTTTGTTTTCCGAGCAGTAAAATGTATGACCATCGCGTTGCATGGCTGCGGCATCTACAGTAAAGACTGCCGGGATACCATGTCTTGCACCTACTTGGCGCGCTGTCTGAATATTCACCGACAAATGAACATGATGCCGCGACATTTTCTTAATTCCTTGACTGAGAATAGACTCGACGGCTGTGCTACCTGTTCCGTGATATAAAATATCCGGGGGAACACTGGGTTCTAACTGCAAGTCAACCTCTACGCTGTGTCCTTGATTAGCACGAATTAGAGTGCCTGTGGAGTCAAATGAAAAGCGCTGCTTGTCGTTTTCCGCTACTACTTTTTTGAGTTCTGCAAGCTGAACAGGAAATTTATTTTTTTGGCAGGCATCGAGGAGTTCGCTAACAGGAAGCCAGCCACCTGGATTGAGTTCAACGCCGATGCGCCCTGGCGCGTGGCGCAGATGTCTGCTCAGGTATTTGCTAATTTTGACTAAGCGAGAATCCCTCATGATTTTACTTTATTTATTTACTTTTAAATCACATTTTGCCAAATGTCACTAGCGGGTTATATTGTGGGGTTGGGGCGGGTTTATTGAATCTGTTGGCACTGCCAGAGAGCGCTTGAGGGAACCCGCCTCTACAGGTTTGTTGAAACTTATTCATATCGCAAAACATGAATGGTTTTACGCACGAATTAGAGGGGTAAAGTGGCCATTAAGAACCTACAAAATTAGGTTCTGCGTCCGGTAATGAAAAAGTTTTCATTGTGCGATTTTTCACTAGATTTATCTTTTGATAATTATCAAAAACTCTGCATTCTGCCGAATGCTTTTTACCTTGGGATAACTCCGCCAAAAACAGCAAAATTTAGATAGCGCCAGTGACATCCTACGTCGGCAAAACCAGCTTCTGCAAGCCACTTTGTCTGCTCTTCAACAGAGGAGGGAATATCTTCTTCTCGATATTTTTGAAACCAGGCTGCATCGTCTTCTCCGTTAGCTTTCATGTACTGCCGCCACAACTGTTCGTATTGCTCAGTCAGCCGGGGAGTAGCACCTGTCACAATATCTCGAATTAGCAAGATTGCCCCTGGATTCATGGAGTGAAAAAGTTTGTGAAATAGCTGTTGTTTACCTGGGCTGTCGAGGTGGTGGATTGCCAAGCCTGAAACTACCAAATCGTAACCGCTGCCGAAATCATCTTCGGCAAAGTTTCCTTGCTGCAAGGTCAGCCGTTCTCGGAAAGCGGACAAGTTTGTTTGGCAAGTTTTCAGCATATTTTGGGCCATATCAAAGGCTAGGACTTTTGCTTGAGGAAATGTTTGCAGAATCATAGCCGACAGTATGCCAGTTCCCGCACCTAAATCCAGAACTTTTATGTTACCATTAGTTTCAGAAGGGATTAACTGCAATATTACATCGTGTTGCTCGCCATAGCGCGGAATGATGCGGGGAATTAAGCCGTCATAATCAAAGGCTCTTTGTTCAAATTGCTCGCGTACAGCGTCTAAATTCACAGACGATTTTCCTCAAATTGTTAATAGTTGAGTGCGTCAAGGCAGTTAGCCGATTCTCTTCTCTGAAGGCATATTACATTTTATAATACAAAAAATATACAGGCTTGTCAAGATGTTGAAGAAAATAATTTAAAAGAAGTTAGGGACGATCGCCAGATAGGGACTTTGTGCGCCCAAACCCGCCCCTGATTTGGGAACTGTCTAGCCATCCACATATATCTCATTCAGTGCAGATGAGGCAGAATGCCACAGAGGCGAAAGCCTGCCGAAGACGAGACTTTGTGCCAGATACTAGGAGTAATTGTGAGCAAAAAGTTGACGGTTATGATACCCGTTTCAAACAAGAATGCAACTGTCGGTGTGTGATCCACACCATAAAATTCTCAGTGATTCCCCTTAGTAAAATATAAAAGATACCAGATAAAAAGGAATGAGCCACCAACCGACGATCGGCTAGACATGAAAAAATCAGTCCTCAGATTGACAAACTTTAGCCAACTATAAACAAAAATTAAGGTGACTCCCGAGTGGATGTGGTGCCTGCCAATTTTTCAGGAAGATGAAGAGATACAAAATATTACACCCGCCGGTGCGGGAAAGAAAATTGTGATAATGAATCAGGATGCGAGTAGATTAGGTGTCAGCCGTCAGGGGAAGATAGAAGCAATGGAAATCCAACAACGGAGTAAGGATAAGCCCGATCGCCAGCAACAAAAAGCGTCCGATCGGCTCGGTCAAATTTCTACGACAAAAGAACTAGATTGGTCGCTACAAGAATGTTTAGATTTTAAAAGAGCGATCGACCGATCGACACTTGCGGTGAGGACGGACGCGCGAGGAATTATCAACTATGTCAGCGAACGAGTTTGCTCAATCACCAACTATTCGCAAGCCGAACTCATCGGCTGCCACTTCGGCATCCTCCATTCGGAATATAAATCTTCGGAAATCATCAACAATCTGCTATCAACAGTTGCCAAAGGTGAAATTTGGCAAGGAGATATTCAGAATAAAGCCAAGAATGGAAGTGATTATTGGGTGTACGCAGCAGTAGTTCCACTGTTGGACTGTAAGGGAAAACCCTATCAGTATTTGGCGATCGGATTCGACATCACTGATCGCAAAGCCGTTGAAGCAGCCCAAGCCGAAGCCAACCGGGCAAAAGACGAATTTCTGGCGATCGCCTCCCACGAACTGCGATCGCCCCTGAGTGCGATTTTGGGATGGGCACAGCTAGCTCGATCGCGCAATTTAAACGAAGCCACCACCAGCCACGCTTTGGAAATCATCGAGCGCAACGCCAAATTACAAAACCGACAAATAGACAATCTCCTCGACCTCTCGCGGTTGCTGCGAGGGAAAATGTGCCTGAACATCGGGCAAGTTCACCTCCCGTCTATCATAGAATCTGCGATTGACACCCTCCGTCCCGCCGCCTATGCCAAAAACCTCCGCGTAGAAAAACATTTCGACCCCGCCATCACCTATGTTTTGGCAGATGCAGAACGCTTGCAGCAAGTAGTCTGGAACCTCCTTGCAAACGCCATAAAATTCACCCCAGAAGCGACACCATACCCAATTCAAGTGCGAATCGAGCCTACTGAGTCGGGCGTCTTGATTCAGGTCAGCGACAGCGGTTGTGGCATCGATCCGAAATTTCTGCCGCACATCTTTGACTACTTCCGCCCCGCAGACAACTTCCAGACCAAGGAACAAAATCGGCTGGGGCTGGGGCTCTCAATTGTGCAGCAGTTGGTGGAACTGCACGGGGGAAGTGTTTGGGCTTCGAGTCCCGGTATCGGTCAGGGGGCGACCTTTGGGGTGCTGCTACCGATTGCCAACAAAAATGCACCCGACGATCACACTGCTGCGATCGCCCAAAGAGAAAGCAGACCCGGATCGGTTTCCAAACCCCTAGCGGGAAAGCAAGTCCTGGTGGTGGAAAGTAGCGCCGAGATCCGGCAATTTCTCAAAACTGGCCTCGAAGCATTTGGAGCCAAGGTAACAGCGGTGGGTAGCGCCGCCGAAGCGATGGCGGAGTTGCAACAGTCCCGCCCCGACGTGTTGGTCAGCGATATGACGGTATCGGGAGCCGACGGCGGCGATTTAATCCGCCGCATCCGAGCAATGGAAATGTCCGAGCACAGGGAACTGCTGCCAGCCGTGGCGCTGACGGGAGGCACTGAGGAAGAAGATTCGGCCGAAGCGCTGGAGGCGGGGTTTCAGAGGCATTTGTCGAAGCCGGTGGAAGCGAATCAGTTGGTGAGGGCGATCGCCCAATTGGCTGGACTGACTGGATTCGGCTCCGGAGATTGGGGTTCGGGAAATATCCGGGCGGCCACACCCCAGGCCACGCTGCCGGAACCTAACAGTTTTGACGACAAAAATTATCTGGAACAATTAACAAGTGACAGTAGAGAATTACCGTTGTTGCTGGTAGTAGAAGACAACAATTTTCTGCTGGCTTACCTCCAAACTTTATTAACTCCGTACTATCGAGTCGCTGTGGCGATGGACGGCGTTGAAGGTTTAGAAAGAGCCAAAAGTTTGCAGCCAAATTTGATTGTGAGCGACCAAATCATGCCAAGACAAAATGGACTGGATTTGCTCAAGGAGATTCGGAACACGCCAGAATTGAAATCTACTCCGGTAATCTTTTTGACAGCGCGATCGGGGATGGACGCTCGGATCGAAAGTTTGGATGCGGGTGCTGACGATTATATTTCAAAACCTTTTGACGAGAGGGAATTGCTGGCGAGGGTGAGAAATTTGTTGCGATCGCACTCAGCCGAACAGCAGTTGGCGGAGCTCAACCGTCAGTTGCAGCAGCAGAAACAGCAGTTAGAAACAGTGAATCGAGCCTTGCAGTATTTGGCAAATTACGACAGTTTGACTGAGGTAAGAAACCGCCACTCTTTTAATGAATACCTCAATACGGAATGGCGGCGTTTGGCTAGGGAAGAAGCACCGCTGTCTTTAATTATGTGCGACATTGATTATTTCAAACTTTACAACGACACTTATGGTCACCAAGCGGGGGATGAATGTTTGCGGCAAGTGGCGGGGGTGATCCAGCATTCGGTAAAGCGAGCGGCAGATTTAGTAGCGCGTTACGGTGGAGAAGAATTTGTAGTAGTTTTGCCGAATACGGATATTGAAGGTGCCACTTGCGTAGCTGAAATGATCGCACAACAGGTGCGGGGTTTGCACATAGCTCACGCTAAGTCTGCTGTCAGCGAATATGTGACGCTGAGTTTGGGTGTAGCTTGCTGCATTCCGGGGGCGAAATCGCAGCCGGGGGAGCTAATTGCGATGGCCGATGAGTCACTTTATCGGGCTAAAGAAGCAGGGCGCGATCGGGTTTCGGTTGCCACATTTCAAGGATAATATAATAGTTAAATCCACTTGTATGGTGCGTCAGAAATCTATCGTTTCGATTTAAACAATTTTTTTGTGTCAGACGCACCATACCAATGTGATTCCAAAGTTGGGCGAATTCAAATTACTATAAAATAGTTAAACGAGGTCGTGCCATGACAGCAACCTTAGACAAACCAAAAGACCAGCGCCTAATTCACTCCGGGATTGATGAGCAACAATTCAAGCTAATCGAGCAGGGGTTTTCTGACTCCCCCGACCTCCGACTTTTTTATTTCAAATGTGAGGTATGAATCTTGGCAGTTTCGCAAGAACATGAAGTCTTCAGCGGTGTCATCGCCCTGTTGCTGGGTACGTATTTTGTAGAAAAAGAAATCGCTTTTACTCCCACAGGAAGTTCTACTCACACGAAGTTCTACCCAGGAAAAAGAAGGAAAAGCCTCCGCACAAGCAGACTAATGTTACTTAATTGGCACAGAATCGGGAGGCATGGCAGACCTCTCGCTCGAAGTTGTATTTACTAGCAGCAACGAAAGCAAGTTGCATCGTTACCAAGCCTTGGCATTCCCCGAAGTTTGGTTTTGGCAGGAGGGAGTATTTAGCCTGTATCATTTGCGATCGCACGGATATGAAAAAATTGACCAAAGCGAAATATTGCCTGATTTAGATATTAATTTATTGTCTCGCTGTCTGCTGATTGCTTCAAGGGTGGAAGCGGTTAAATAATGGAGGCGAGGCAGTTCGGGAGATTAGATGAAAAGTGTTTTGTGAGTGCGACATCGCCCGCAGTCCGAGTTACAAATTGCAATACTGGCGATCGCGATCGGGTGGTTAATAAGTGCGTGCGATCGCTGGCATAATCCCCGAAACGCCAGAGATATGTTATTTAAGGTAGATACCGACATCAGATTTTAGCAACTTTTCTAGGAGGTTATTGCCCTATGTCCTCTCAACAACCAAACCCTACGACCACTTCTGACTGGCGCTTGCACTTTGGCAGCCTTTCACAAGAAGCGAAGCATACAGTTAAGGTGCTGTTGTTAACAGCACGAAAGTCTGGCTTTTATAAATTAGAAGAAATACTGTCAAATTTGACCGATCTGAATCTGGAAAAAAATCAAATATCAGACCTAACACCCTTGCAATCTCTGACCAATTTGACTAATCTGAATCTGGGCAACAATCAAATATCAGACCTAACACCCCTGCAATCTCTGACCAATTTGATAGAGCTGAATCTGGAAAAAAATCAAATATCAGACCTGACACCCCTGCACTCTCTAACCAGTTTGAAATATCTGAACTTGTTCCACAATCAAATAGTAAATCTAACACCCCTGAAATCTCTGACCTGTTTGACTAATCTGAATCTGTCCCACAATCAAATATCAGACCTAACACCCCTGAAATCTCTGACTTGTTTGATTAATCTGAATCTGTCTAACAATCAAATATCAGACCTAACGCCACTGAAATCTCTGACGATTTTGACATATCTGAATCTGGACAACAATCAAATATCAAACTTAACACCGCTGAAGTCTCTGGTCACAAATTTGACATATCTGAATCTGGTAAACAATCAAATATCAGACCTCAAACCCCTGCAATCTGTGAGCAATTTGAATAATCTGAATCTGGTAAACAATCAAATATCAGACCTCAAACCCCTGCAATCTCTAACCAGTTTGAAATATCTGAATCTGGACAACAATCAAATATCAGACCTCACACTCCTACAATCTCTGACCAATTTGATAGAGCTGAATCTGGACAACAATCAAATATCAGACCTCACCCCCCTGCACTCTCTGATCGATTTGAAAAAGCTGTCTCTGCCTAACAATCTTTTATCAGACTTAACACCACTCCAATATCTGTGGAAAGCTATTGCCAATTCCACAGAGCGAGTCGATCGCACTCGTGCCGCAGCCGCGATCGAATTTGCCTACACAGCTCTCGGCAAGACTTGCCCGAAAATTATTTTTTGTTCGAGTCCCCACTCGGCCATCACACAGTTAAAAAAATTGAAATCTCCCACTAAGAAAAATGATTTTTTTCAGCGTATTTACAAACAGCTAGAACCAGCCTGTCTGCCGTTTAGGTATATATTTTTTTTGTGCGTGTATTATTTCGCACTAACAAGTGAGCAACCACAGCCAAAAACAGCTTTTTTTCAGCTTATTTACGAACAGCTAGAATCAGCCTATAAGCCTTTTAACTTAATAAGATATAGTAGTTCGTATTTGCCACAATTAATAGAATGGGAGCGGCAGGTCACACAAGAATTGCAACGGGATTTTTGGGACTATTGTAGAGACAACTCAACGTCGATCGTTAATCGGGCATCCCTGTGGGATAAAATCTGTGTGGCTGACTTTTGTGTCTCTGTACTTAGAATTGTTCTCAACCCAGATGCACAAAAAGCTTTTGAATGCTTGAAGCAGCTTTTAGTTGAATGTGGCTGGATTTTTGCGTTTGACAAGGTTTGCTATGTGTGCGATCGTCCTTTAAAACTCTCTCTCGACAGCGAACATCGGCCACACGCAGAAGGAGAAAGCGCGATCGAATTTAGCGACGGCTACAAACTCTACTCCTACCACGGCGTCACCTTGCCCGAAAAATACGGACAAATTCACCCCAATCAGTGGGAATCTACCTGGATTTTAGAAGAAGAAAATGCCGAATTAAGGCGAGTGTTAATTCAGGGAATTGGTTAAGCCAGAATTTGCCAAGAATTGCAAGCCACAGAATTAGATTGCTGGCAAGAATACACCCTGCTAAGAATTGATGCTGATATTGATGGCTTCGATCCTGCTAATTTCGATCCTGATGATGATGTTCCTGAAAAAGAGGCAATCTACTTGTTAAAAATGACTTGCCAGAGTACCGGATTCATTCATGCTTTGCTGGCTCCGCCTGAGATGCAATCTGCAAGGGGAGCGATTCGCTGGGTGAATTAGGATATCGATTATGAGGATTTTTGGGTTCCAACTTGAAATTTAGGGCAAGTTAGAAACCTAGTTGATAAGAGTCGGTAGTTGAAACCTATCCTACACCAACTTTCGTCCAAGTGCGCGGACTGAAGACTAACCTTTATATTCTTGCATTTGCTGGCGAATGGCTGCCTCAATCTTAGTATCGACCGAATTTCCACTTTTTTTATGATTGAATTATAGCGCTTTTTCTGCCTGTCTAAGTAGGCTTGTAGTGCAGCTTTATTCCCGCAATTTTTAAGAAACTAACGCTTCAATTCTCCATCTGACATTGCAGTATAATCTACTTGGCTCATTAAACTACCTCCCCATTTGGAGCAATTTCAATCTCAATTTCCTCGTCATATCCAGCCAATACGAACAACTTTTTGCTTCTGTCGTCAACACAGACGAGGTTAATAGGTTGCAATGCCAAATATGTCAAGTAATAAGTGATTCCATAAATTAACCACAATATTTGTAGTGGCGGGTTTCACGAACAATCTTTCATTCACATCGACAATATCTATAAACCCGCCCTCACCCAGGCGACTTTCACGATCCAAGATAACGCCTGTCACTGCAGCAAAGAGTTATGGAATGTGGTTTGTGGATCTTGACTCCCGTGTATTACCAATGTAGTATTGAGTTACGGTAGAAAAGCTCGATCGATCGACACCAGTAAACAAAATTTAGAAAAAACCTATGCAACCCATCCGACAAGGCGACGTGATTCTCACCCCCGTACCGAAAATCGAAGGGGAAAAAAAACCTCACCTCACTCTCGCCGAAGGTGAAGTCACCGGACATTCTCACCAGATTATTGAGGGGCAAGCTGAACTTTACGAAAAAGACGGCACTCTGTACTTGCGGGTGCTTTCACCGACAGCTTTATTGAGTCACGAAGAACACCATGCGATCGCAATTCCCGAAGGTAATTGGATGGTGCGAATTCAGCGGGAATATGAGCCGCAAGGTTGGAGGTATGTCACAGACTAAGGTTAAAAAACTGACGCCAGAACAAGCAGCTTTGATTCCAGTTTATCGGGAAAAGTGGAGAGCGAGATCGCTTTCCACTGGCCCGATAAATCGATCGCAAGCTGCGGAAACAGTTAAATCGGCTTACAGTGCGATCGGCCTCAAAGCACCGGAAATCATTTTTGTCGATCGCCCCTACGAAGCTGCGGATCTAATCGTCAGTCGATTTGACAATCCCAGGAGCCAACTGCGGAGCCAATTCGAGACAAAACTTCGCAGCCCGCTAGAAAAACAACTGCGGGGTTATTTGGGAAGCCAACTAGAAACCGAACTGCAAAACCAACTGCCAACTCAACTGGAACAACGACTTTATACTCAACTGAAAACGCAATTGTGGGAGCCGGAGCAAAATTATTTAGCTGGCGAAATATCAAGCCAATTGCCACCGCAACAGGTGATCGATGAGCGGAGTGGAGAAATCCGGCCAACATTAGGAAAACACCTCAGTAATTGCATTCAACCAGAATTGTGGGGTGCTTATGGGAGTTTGTTGGATTTCTGCATTTCCGTTCTAAATTTACCTCATTCCTACGCCAGAAATTGGATTGTTTTTCAATCGATTGTCCGGGATTGCGGCTGGATTTATCCCTATGACAAAGTTTGTATTGTCTGCGAAAAGCCGATCGCACTTTCTGCAGACAGCAACCACCGCTTGCACGCCGAAGGAAAACCAGCGGTACAATTTGCCGACGGTGTTTCGATTTATGCCTATCACGGCGTGATTTTACCTGAATGGTACGGCAGGCTGCACCCGCACCAGTGGCAGTCTAAGTGGGTTTTGAAGGAACAGAATGCGGAAGTTCGGCGCGCGTTAATTCAGGGAATTACTTATGATCGCATTTGTCAAGAATTAGCGGTGAAAGAATTAGATAGTTGGCAGGAATACACTCTCTTAAGCATCGAGTTTGACGATGATTTTGATAACGCGGGTAATCCAAAGCCTGTTTATTTGTTAAAAATGACTTGTCCGAGCACGGGATTTATTAACGCTTTGCGAGTGTCGCCTGATCTAGAATCAGCTCAAGAGGCAATTCGCTGGGTAAATTGGGAAATCGATCCAGAGGAGTTTAGCGTACAAACATGAAAAACTGACATTTTACCAAACTTGAATCAAAATTGACTATGCCAGAACAACAAGCAAACCAACCAATTAATCTCAGTACCTTTGCGGACTGGTGCAAGCACAAAAATCGTCTGACAAGAGAGGCAAGGCATACAGTTGAGATGCTGTTAAAAAAAGCTGGCACTTCTGACATTTATGAAGCGAACCAGATACTGTCAAGTAGCAATGAGCTGGATCTGAGCCACAATCAAATATCAGACATCACACCCCTGCAATCTCTGACTAATTTGACTTCTCTGAATCTGTACTGCGATCGAACAGACATCACACCTCTGCAATCTCTGACTAATTTGACTCATCTGACTCTGCACGACAATCAAATATCAGACATCACACCTCTGCAATCTCTGACTAATTTGACAGAGCTGACTGTGGGCTGCGATCGAATATCAGACATCACACCTCTGCAATCTCTGACTAATTTGACAGAGTTGACTGTGGGCTGCGATCGAATATCAGACATCACACCTCTGCAATCTCTGACTAATTTGACAGAGCTGACTTTGTTATTCAACAATCAAATATTAGAGATTACACCCTTGCAATTTCTGACTAATTTGACAGAGCTGAATTTGTACTACAACAATCAAATATCAGACATCACAGCACTGCAATCTCTAACTAATTTGACTCATCTGACTCTGTTCGACAATCAAATATCAGACATCACAGCACTGCAATCTCTGACTAATTTGACTCATCTGACTCTGTTCGATACTCAAATATCAGACATCACAGCACTGCAATCTCTGACTAATTTGACTTCTCTGGATCTGAGGCACAATCAAATATCAGATATCACGCCCCTGCAATCTCTGACTAATTTGACTGTGCTATGGGTAAACTTTACACCAGAACAGAAGGCTCTCATTGAAGAGTGTCGTCATTCGTGGGAATCTCTCGCCAACTCTACCAAACCCATCGATGCTCCCAAAGCCACAGCCGCCGTTAAAGCTGCCTACGATCTCCTCGGTTTAGAAGCTCCAGAAATAACTTTTTGCAGTAGCCCTAACGAAGCGCTAGCACAAATACAAATGCTGCAAACGTCAAATAAAACTGAGTTTAACGAGCGACTTGACAAACAGGTAAAAGATGCGGTGTGCCCCTTTTCCTTAATAAATGAATTGTTGAGTGAAGTTTCGAGGTTCAATATTTTTACCAATAGATGGGGACAGCTAGAACAACAATTGTATAAAGAATTTTATGACTATTGGAAATACTCAAGCTCTAAAGTTACTACGCAAGACTTAGTTCAGGCTCTAACTCTTCTAGATTTCTATGTTTCTGGCTTGGGCATTGTTCTCAAACCAGAGGCACAGAAATTTTTTGAAGCAGTCAAGCAGCTTTTAGCAGAATGCGGCTGGATTTTTGCGTTTGAGAATGTCTGTTATGTGTGTTCGCGCCCTTGCCAGTTTCGGCTTGACAGCAAGTACCGCCTTCATGCAGATGCCGAAAGCGCACTGGAATTCCCCGATGGTTACAAACTCTATTCCTATCACGGCGTAACATTACCTGAAAAATACGGGAAAATTCACCCCGCCAACTGGCGATCGCAATGGTTTTTAGAAGAAGACAATGCTGAATTAAGACGAGTATTAATTCAGGGAATTGGTTATGCTAGAATTTGCGAAGAACTGGAAGCAACAGAGTTAGATTGCTGGCAAGAATACACGCTGCTCAGAATTAATACTGATATTGACGGCTTCGATTCTGATGATTTCGAGGGGGATCGAGATGCTCCGAAAAAAGAAGATATTTATTTATTAAAAATGACCTGTCCGAGCACGGGATTCATTCACGCTTTGCGAGTGCCACCTGATATGCGCTCGGCTCAAGAAGCAATTCGCTGGGTAAATTGGGATATTGACCCAGAGGAGTTTTCCGTACAAACCTGAGTAATACAAATTTAAAAAAGTCTTGCTACAATCATCACTCTTATACCAATTGTTAAAAGTCACAGAACACCGCGCCGGACTTAGGCTCAGCCGTTTCCCTAGCCGAGCATCTGTAGTTCACTCAACTGAAAACCTTTATATTGACAACAGCCTTAACCCATGAAACACCCATAAACGTTCCTGCAGTGTGCCAGTTCCCAGGGTGGAATGCACCAACCACCGATCGCCCAAAAACTTTTAATAACATGAAGAAGAAGCCCACCCTCGAATCGAAGGTGGGCTCAGTTCATGCCAGCTTACCGACAGCTAGGCAATCGGGTCTCTTCGCTGGTAGACGTAAAATATCGGAAAAAGATCCGAACGTCCGAAAAAACTTCTCGTCCACCATTAAGCTTCAGTTTACCCAACCGGATCGGGAAAATTGCGCCCGCAGCGATGTGCCCCGGACATCGGGGAACACTGGGGCTTAAACTTTTCAATAGACTTCTGCAAAAAAAGCTCGTCTTGGGGCGGCAGGATGCCTAACCCCTACTCCGCAAAAGAATTCAAATTTTTCGAGAAGTCTCCTAATTCTCCTCTTTAACTTTGATTTGCCAACCGATTAGGCATCGTGATCGTGTGCAAAACGACGGAACAGGAAATCTAGGGCGTAGTTCCGCAAATTGTAGTATTCCGGATCTTCCATCATTTGAACCCGATCGCGCGGACGCGGAAAAGGAATCTCCAAAACTTCGCCAATTGTCGCCGACGGGCCGTTAGTCATCATCACCAGTCGATCGGCCAAAAACAGCGCTTCATCAATATCGTGAGTAATCATCAACACCGTACAGCGGTGATCGTTCCAGATTTTCAGCAACTCTTCTTGCAATTCCTCCTTAGTAATTGCGTCCAGAGCACCAAAAGGTTCGTCTAAAATTAGCACTTTTGGGCGAATTGCCAAAGCGCGGGCAATCGAAACCCGCTGCTTCATCCCCCCCGAAATTTGTGGCGGTCTTTTCTCAGCAGCTTCTGTCAATCCCACCATCGCCAAATGCTCTTTGACGATCGCATTTTTTTCCACCTTCGACTTCTCAGGAAATACAGCATTAACCGCCAGATAAACATTTTCAAACACCGTGCGCCAAGGTAGTAAAGCATAACCCTGGAACACCACCATGCGATCGGGGCCCGGCTTCGTAATCCGCTCTCCGTTAATCGACACGGTGCCCTGGCTGGGATGGCTAAAACCCGACACCATATTTAACAGTGTTGATTTGCCACAGCCCGAGTGTCCAATCAGAGTAATAAACTCTCCCTCAGCTACATTCAGATTGACGTTTTCTAAAGCCCTGTAACCGTTTGGGTATACTTTATAAACATTGTCCATCACCAAAAAAGGTTGGCGGCGGCCTTTTCCCGGCTGGATTTGAGTTTTGGTGTTCGTCTGGTTTTTAGTGGTGTTGAGCATGGGTTTAGGAAATTGTGATTGGGTGATTTGCGAGGAAAGTTCGGCAACGGATTATGTAACGGATGTAACGGATGTAACGGATATAACGGAGGTCATGAAGAGGGAATTGCTCACTAGCAATTAGCACTTAAAAACTAACAACTAACAATTAGCAATTACCCTGTTTTTATCTAACTAAAAACCGCTCTAAGCAGCTCGGCGGCCGGAATCGAGTACAACTTCCGCCATCGTGAAGTCGCGTTTAATCGCCAGATTGTTGAGATAGCCGATCGGATCGTCAGCATTAAACACCGAGCCGTCAAACAAGCTGAGAGAACCGCGAGTATAAGTAATATCAGCCATCCCCAGCTCTCGCGCAGCCGTGCTGAACGCACCGACTCGCACCACCCGCTCCAGAATTTCCACCCAGTTGCGCGGGAACACAGTATCGCCCCAGCGCGCCATCTGCACCATGTGCCAGAGTTGTTCGGTGCGGCTTGGGCGATTAACCCCATCTCCAGAAAACAAGTGGTGGGCGTATTCCCGCATCGGAGTATCGAGGTTGCAAGCAACAGATCTCGGGTCGCCTAGTTGGATGTAACTCTTATCAGTAGCGACGTACTCCCTTCCCGCGACAATTTCCGAAACCTCGGCGGCGTGATTTGGATCGGCGCAGTAGTGACAAGCTTCCAGCAAAGCTTTGACTAGAGCAATGTGAGTGTTGGGATAAGCATTTGCCCAGTCTTCCCGAACTCCGAGAATTTTGCCGGGGTGTCCGGGCCACAGTTCCAAATCTGTAGCCACTGTAAAGCCGACTCCTTCCATCGATGCCCGCAAGTTCCAAGGTTCGCCGACGCAGAAACCGTCAATAGTGCCGCCCTGCAAGTCAACGATCATTTGAGCTGGTGGGATATTTTTCAGCAACACATCGCGATCCGGGTCAATGCCACCGGAAGCCAGCCAGTAACGCAGCAACAGGTTGTGCATCGAAGAAGGGTGAACGATGCCCATACGGTGGGTTTGCGCGGGCGTTCTCTGGAGCATTTTTTTAAAGTCTGCCAGAGTGTAGATCCCTTGGTCGTAAAAGCGCCTCGCGAGGGTAATTCCGTTACCATTGCGGCTCATGGTGAGGGCTGTAACCGTCGGAATCGGCTGCTCTTGGTGGCCCCCCAAGCTCAACCACATCGCCATCCCAGAGGGCATTTGGGCTGCGTCTAAGTAACCTGCGGCGATGCCGTCTACGATGCCGCGCCAGCTTGTTTCCCGCACGAGGTGGACTTCATCGAGACCGTGCTTGGCAAAAAAGCCTTTTTCTTTAGCGACAGCGAGGGGAGCACAGGCTGCCAGAGGAATAAAGCCGAGTTCGAGGTTGACTTTTTCTAGGCCGTGGCGGGCGATCGCGGGTACTTTCCGCGCCCGCAGTTTTTTGACGCGCTTCTGCTGGTTGAGGAAGTAAATCATTTCGCTACGTAGAGCGTAGTAGCTGGGGTGTGAGACGACTTCCATCCGTTTGCGGGGGCGGGGGATGTCTACTTCGAGAATCCCGCCAATCTTCGATTCTGGGCCGTTGGTGAGCATGACAATGCGATCGCTCAGCAACACCGCCTCATCCACGTCGTGAGTCACCATCAGAGCACTAATTTCGTACTCTTGGCAAATTTCCATCAACTTTTCTTGCAAGTTGCCGCGAGTCAAAGCATCCAAAGCGCCGAAGGGTTCGTCTAAGAGTAACAGTTTGGGGCGCAGGGCCAGAGCACGGGCGATCGCCACCCGCTGTTTTTGTCCGCCTGATAGCAGTGCGGGTTGCTTCTCGGCGTGGGGCGTCAAGCCCACCATATCGATGTGTTTTTGAATGATTTCGAGGCGTTCGGCTTTGGGTAAGCCGCTCATTACCGAGTCTACGGCTAGGGTAATATTTTCTCTGACCGTCCGCCAAGGTAGCAGCGAATAGTTTTGGAATACTACCATGCGATCGGGGCCTGGCTGGGTAATTCTTTGTCCGTCGATCGTCACCAATCCTTCTGTGGGTAGATCCAAACCTGCCACCATATTTAGTAGCGTAGATTTACCGCAGCCGGAGTGTCCGATTAAGGAGATAAATTCTCCTTTTTTAATTTCTAAGTCGATGCCTTTGAGGGCTATGTATGTGCCGCCGTCTGTTAAATTAAATACTTTTCCGACTTGTTCTACTGCAATCAAAACAGACATGATTTTCTTGCCTTTTTTGTAAGTTTGTTATTTGACTGTTGACTGTTGACTGTTGACTGTTGACTGTTCGCTGTTGATATATAACAGCTAATAGTTAATATATGACTGGAGACAGCAACCTGTTTCTTAAATCAACCAAAAAACTTTTTTTAATCCATTAACAACAGTTAAAAAAAAAGGTTTCTCAGCCAGGGAGTTCGTAATTGCTGTAACCGTGAACCGTCAACAGTCAACTGTGAACAGTCAACTGTGAACAGTCAACATATCTAATTAGCTACTTTCCTTGAGAAGGAGCAATCTTTTGCTGCAACCAAGCCATCATGCGATCGAGCAATAAACCAACAGCCCCAATGTAGAACACCGCTAACAGAATTTCGCTGATGTAGTTTTGCTGGTAAGCATTCCAAATAAAGAAGCCGATACCCGTAATCCCAGACATCACGATTTCCGCAGCAATAATCGCCAGCCAAGCCAAACCGATCGCAATTCTCAATCCTGTGAAGATATAAGGAAGCGCCGACGGAAACAAAATATTCATGTAATATTCCTGACGAGAAAGTTGCAGCACTTTCGCCACGTTGTTGTAATCGTCGGGAATTTGGCGAACACCTTCAGCCGTGTTGATTAAAATCGGCCAAACTGAAGTGATAAAAATCACGAACAAAGCAGCAGGTTCGTTTTGTTGCAGTGCAGCCAGGGCAATGGGCACCCAAGCCAAAGGCGCCACCATCCGCAAAAACTGAAAAAGTGGATCTAAAGCGCGGTTTAGAAAAGGATTTGTACCTACCAAAACACCCGTACCAATTCCCACAACGGCCGCGAGAGTGTAGCCTTTTGCCACCCGTTCCAAACTCGCCAAAGTCTGCCAAAATAATCCAATTCCGTAGGTTTTGGAGTTCATGAAAGGATACAGCAACAAAATCCGCGTCCGTTCGTCAGTCCAAATGCTGATCGGCCCCGGCAGTTTGATCAGTCCCGTACTTGACAAGAATTGCCAAACCAACAGAAAGCCCAAAACTCCTAAAATTGGCGGCAAGATATTTGGGGAATTCTTCTTCCAAAATTCGCCAAATGCTCCTTGTGCATTGCCGCCTCTCCGACTTGTACTTACAGCCATGCTGCTAATCTCCTATGTCTGGTGCTGTGTATTTTCGAGACTAAACTTTGAGAGTAAATTATGGGAAGCTAAGACCCCATCACACTTTTTTAATTGCCAAACTCTTGAGATAAGCTTCTGGATTTTCCGGGTTGAATTCTGTGCCGTCAAAGAACTTCTCAACACCCCGAGACGTACTTTTCGGAATGTCAGCATCAGCAACTCCGGCTAATTTTGCTGCGGCTTTCCACAAATCTTCTCGGTTGACTTTATCGATGATTGTCTTAGAATCGGCCAAGGTGTTAGTTGGCAAGAAACCCCAGCGCACGCTTTCGGTTAAGAACCACAAATCGTGACTCTTGTAGGGATAAGAAACGTTGCCGAGGTCGTCTTTCCAGTACAGCGGACTCATCTTGAAATCGTCGATCGCTGGTTGGCCGTCACCCATGAGGTACTTGCCTTGGTAGGGAGGTGTCAAAACTGCCGGAGCTACGTCAAAGTAGTTTCTGCCAGAAGTAATGGCTACTAATTCTGGGCGATTTTCTGGTTTGTCGCACCACTGCTGCGCTTCGATCAGTCCTGCTAGCAGGGCTTCTGTGGCCTTGGGGTGTTTGTCTACCCAGTCGCCACGAATAGCGAGATATTCCTCTGGGTGATCTTTCCAGATTTGGCCAGTCAGGGCGGACATGAAGCCGATGTCCTCTGTGACGATCCGCAGGGGCCAGGGGTCGCCGGTACTGAAACCGTCCATGCTGCCGGTTTTCATGTTGGCTACGGTTTGCGCTGACGGTACTGTTAGCAACTCGGCTTCTGTGTCGGGATCGATGCCGTTAGCTGCTAGCCAGTAGCGAATCCAAAAGTCTTGATTGGCTTTGGGGAAGGTGTAGGCTGCTTTGAAGGGCGTGCCTGCTTTTTTGAGGCCTTTCATGTAGTCTTGGGCCGCTTGGTCTAGTTTGAGCCCGATGCCTTTGCCTTTGTGTTTTCCGGCGATCGCAATTCCATTTCCTTGAGTGTTCAACTGGGCTAGAACATACATGGGGATTTGGACGCTGTTTTTGGTAATCAACCCTTTACTAATTTGATAAGGCATCGGCATTTGCCACTGGCCACCGTCAATGCCGCCGCCTGCCGATCCAATTTCTAGGTTATCTCTGGCAGAACCCCAGTTGGCTTGCTTAGCAACTGTTACCTCAGTCATGCCGTATTTGGCAAAAAAGCCTTTTTCTTGGGCAATGATTAAAGGTGCTGCTTCGACGATCGGGATGTATCCCAATGTGATTTTAGTGCTTTCAATTCCTTCGACTCTTTTCTCGTTGGCAACAGCCATTACTGAGGTAGCTGCGGGTATCGCGCCGTCAGCACCAGCAGTGGCACCGGGTTCTGGAGGATTTCCCAAACAGCCTTTGAGCAGTATTGAACTGACAGCAGATGCACCTGCTGTAACGATAAATTTACGCCGAGAAAATTGCTCTGAAAATTTTGTCATAGTCTAGCCTCGCTGCAATTCATAATCTTCTGTAACGACATCACTGAAGTTTATCAATGCGCTTTTTTTCTGTTCGTTAATGGAATTTAGCGAACTGTTTTGGGCGCTGGTTCGCAGGAGGGATCAAAAGATTTATAGCTAGCATAAGTCTTTAAACTATCCCTGCTGATTTTACACTTTTGATTAACTCAATATCTCGACGATCGGCCGAGCGGTGCGATCTCCCAAAAAGCGAGCAGCACATTTTCTTGGCTTGATAATTAACTCTACCGTACTATTGCAGAAATTCTAAAACAATTATTAAATTTGATTGATAAGTAAATCTTTTAGGATCACGCTATCGATAACGAACCGTTGGAAAGGGCGAGCTGGTTGGCTTATCAAAACTGCTTCAAACTAAGACTTGCTGGGTAAAGGTTGTAACGAAGGCCGATCGGGCAGCCTTCAACTCTATTGTCAATAAGTTGCCAACATCGCAGCTACCGCACATTTACTTTGTTAATATATGTCTATTTTTCTTCAGAGCTATTGTAGTCTTTTATACAGAAAAAATTAACATTGTACGATTCGCCTATTTTCAAAGGGTTAACTGGTTTTCAGTGGTGGACTAAAATTGGCGCTTAATCGTAAGTAATTTACCGGATATGATATGACGTGGGCTTTCAGTTGCGATTTCTGTAAAACAGAGAAACCGGGTTTCTTGAAGAAACCCGGTTTCTAAGCACCCGAAATTACTAATCGGTCGCAGTACCTACAAGTTCGATTAGTTCGGTGGATCAAAGCGGTTGACGGAGAGAGCAACACCGATCATGGGCAGAGCGACACCGAAGCAAATCAGCCACTGATCCAGATTCATCGGAGCCGTCTCAAATATGCGATTGACAAAGGGAGAGTTAGCAAAGATAATCTGCAAAATTATTGCCAGGACAATTCCCACACCGAGGGCGGGGGCGCCACTAACTTCTTCCTTAGAACCGCTAAATTTAGCAATCAAAGAAGGCAACAACTGGCTGAGACTCAACAGGTAAAAAATTCTCCCCATTACCAAAGCTTGAATCGCCATCGTGCGGGCCAGTTCCAAGGTTCCCCAAGGAGCTTGGCGTACCCATTCAAACATTCCGAAAATCAGAGTCCAGTTGTAAAGAGAAATAGCGATGATCCGCTTGATCCGATTTTGAGTCAGGAAAGGTTCGTTTACCGGTCGGGGCTGCTGTTTCATGACTCCCGCTGACTTGGGCTCGAAAGCCAGAGGCACTGTCATGGTGATCGAGTTGAGCATATTCAGCCAGAGAATTTGTAGCGACAAAATCGGCAATTCTCGACCTAGGAGGGTGCTGAGCAAAATTGTCATTGATTCTCCGCCGTTGACTGGGAGAATGAAGCTGATTGCTTTGAGCAGATTTTTGTAAACCGATCGCCCTTCTTCGACAGCAGATTCGATCGACGCAAAGTTATCATCGGTAAGAATCATGTCGGCGGCTTCCTTAGAAACCTCAGTACCGCTGCCCATCGCAATACCGATATCCGCTTGTTTCAGCGCCGGCGCGTCGTTAACGCCGTCTCCCGTCATCGCCACAATTTCGCCTTTTTGCTGCAAAGCTTCTACCAGGCGGAGTTTTTGTTCGGGGGCGACGCGGGCAAAAACTGAGCCGGCTTCTACGGCTTCGCCGAGTTCCTGCTTGCTCATGGAGGCGAGCTCGGCGCCAGTGTAGGCTACAAGTTCTCTGTGGTGTTTAGTTTTGCGGAATCCCATGCGGCGGGCGATCGCCTTGGCTGTAGCGATGTGGTCGCCGGTAATCATTTTGACTTGGATGCCGGCGGTTTGACAAGCTTGGACGGCTGCGATCGCTTCTGCCCGCGGCGGGTCAATCATGCCTTGCAGTCCCAAGAAAACCAGCCCTGACTCCAAATCCGAGTGATCGACGGAATTTTGGCTTTCGGGTACTGGCTTTTTCGCTAAAGCCAAGACGCGCAAGCCTTGCTTTGCCATTTCATCGACTTGATGGTGGATTTGTTCCCGATCGGCTTCTACCGGATTTCCTTGAGTGTCGAGACTGGAACCGCAGCGGCCGAGAATTGATTCTACGGAACCTTTGACGTACAAAATTTTGCCAGTGGGAGTTCGGTGCAGCGTCGCCATGTATTGAAACTGAGATTCAAAGGGAATTGAATCCAGCCGCTGCATTGACTTGGACAAAATTTGCTGGCTCAAATCAGCTTTTTTGCCCGCAGCAATTAACGCTCCTTCTGTCGGATCTCCGACGACAATCCAATTATCGTCTTTGAATTCCAACTGAGAGTCGTTGCAAAGAAGTCCAGCTTGTAAACATTCTTGCAAAGTTGGAGCTTGGCTGACAGTAATTGGCAGTTGGTTGAGTTGAATTTCACCTTCGGGGCTGTATCCCGTACCCGTAACCGAGTAGGATGCGCCGCCAGAATAGATTTCTTGCACCGTCATTTGGTTTTCCGTCAAAGTTCCGGTTTTGTCGGAACAGATGACTGTAGCGCCGCCGAGGGTTTCGACTGCGGGCAATTTGCGGACGATCGCGTGGCGATTTGCCATCCGGGAAACGCCTACGGCTAGGGTGACGGTGATGACGGCGGGTAAGCCTTCGGGAATTGCGCCGACAATCAGGGCGACTGCGGGTTCGACTGCTTCTTTAAAGGCTGAAACCCCCTCTGGGACAGGTCTGCCCAATCTGACGGCGAACGTCAAGGTTGCCATTCCCAACACGAATAGCAGCCAGTTTTGACTGAATTGGTTGAATTTGCGGGTTAAGGGAGTGGTGAGGTCGATGTGTCGATCTAATAGTTGGGAGATTTTGCCGGTTTCGGTTTTATTGGCGATCGCAATTACGATGCCGCTAGCTTGGCCAAAAGTGACAAAACTGCCGGCATAGGCCATGTTATCGCGTTCTGCTAGTGGCGTTTCTTTTGGCAGAACTATGTCTCCAGACTGTCCTAATTCTTTTTCGACAGCAACTGATTCCCCGGTGAGTCCCGATTCGTCGATTTGCAAGTCGCGGACTTTCACTAAGCGCAAGTCTGCCGGTACTTTGTCGCCGGAAGTCAGGGTTACTAAGTCGCCGACAACGAGTTCTTTGGAGGGAATTCTTAATTTTTTGCCGCCCCGAATTACTGTGGCTTCGGTGGTGACAGCTTGTGCTAGGGCTTCAATTTTTTTCTCAGCTCCAGCTTCTTGGATGAAACTAATAGTAGCGTTGGTGGTTGTTACGCCCCAAATTACGCTAGCGTTGAGCCATTCTCCGATCACTGCTTTGATTAAACCTGCACTCAGCAAGATGATCAGGAGCGGTTGGTTAAATTGCAGGATAAATTTTAACCAGGCTGGTTTCCCTGCTTTAACCGTTAGTTCGTTGGGCCCGAATTTCTGTTGGCGATGGTTGGCCTCTGTCGGTTCTAAACCGCTTTCCAGGTTGGTTTCTAAGATTGTTGCAACCTTGGATATTTCTAGGTAGTGCCAATATTGCTCTGCTACGTCTACATCGTTGGCGGATCTTGATGGCATGATTCTTCCTGAATATTTGAGGTGTCTGACGAGCTTCGATCGCTCCTTAATAGGCACGCTCAATACAACTCAGCGCTTTTTGGAGCGTGAATATATTGAGCGGCTTAATTTTTGGTTGATTACTTTAACGGGCTGTGACTTACATCTATATTACAACGGATGTGGCCGTTTGTGACAAGAGATTTGGGGGATTTTTTCCGGCGCTAAATCTTGTTTGGGACTTGGTGGCTAAGGTGGGGAAAAGTCGATCAAATCCCTTGACATTTTGCAAATTTTAGGTGTGGTTGAAGAAAGAGGGAAGAAGGCAGGAGGCAAAAGAAAAATGCTCCCTCTCTCCTCCTCCTCCGCTGCCCCACGGACGATCGCAGAGCGTGTTACAACCTAGTTAAGCGACCATATTCTGAACTTATGGAAATACTTGTGACGCTGGTGCTGGGTTCGGTGCTGTTTGTCTGGGGAATGCGCTTCGGGCGGGTGTTAGTTCGATCGTCCGTTACTGTTTAGGATTTGTTTAAGGGCAGAAATTCGATCGCCCTGGCTTTGGCGATGCGATCGCCTGCGAACACTTTGACTTGGATGCCGACTGTTTGACAAGCTGGGAGGGCAGGGAGCTCAATTCATGACTCAATGCTATCAATTGCTCGTCTGCTATCCCCAAAAGACTGAGCGCCATTTAGACAATTGAATTGAGATTTTGGGCTGCATCGTTCAATTGTTGAGTGCCTACTTTGGTTTGAGTAATACCACTAGCGGTTTCTTTTGCCGCTAGGTTGAGGCTGTTCATCGCATCGACTACTTGTTGAATGGCCACTGCTTGTTGTTGAGCAGTTAGAGAAATTTGTTGATTGTTTAATACCACATTGTTAACAGCATTTGCCACTTCCGAGAAAGCTGCTGCCGTTTCTTGACTGATTTTGGTTCCTTCTTCTACTGTTTTAGTACCTTCCTTTGTCACCGTTACGGTGGAATTTATCGCATTCTTGATATCATCGACTAGGCGGTTAATTTTCTCGGCTGATTTCTTACTTTTATCTGCTAGTTTGCGGATTTCTGTGGCTATGACAGTAAAACCTTTGGCGTTTTCGCCGGCCCGGACTGCTTCTACTGAGGCATTCAGTGCCAGCATATTTGTTTGATTGGCTAAATCTGTGACATCCGTAGAGATATTGCCAATCTGATGGGTTTGTTCGCTCAAGTTCAGAATTTGTGACGCTATCGCCCCGACATTTTTTTTCAAGATTGTCATCGATTCCAGTGTTTGCTCCACTGCTAGGGTTCCCTTTTCAGCGATCTTTAAAGCTTGCCGTGCAGATTCCGCACCAGCGTGGGCTTGCTGGGCTGATTGTTGGGAAGCAGCGCCCAACTCATCCATTGTGGTTGTAGTTTGATTTACCGATCTCGATTGCTGTGCTGCTGTACGTTCCTGCTGTTCAACTGTAGCAGCAATCTCTGTGGAAGAACTGGCGATCGTATTTGCTACCTGATTGATTGGTCGGATAATTTTATTTGAAATAAACAAGACAATAAATGAACCCAATACTACAGCAATAACCGTACCCCCTATAGAAACAATCGTCGCTAATTGCTCCGACTGTTTTGCTATTTTTGTTCGTTGAACCAGTAGAGTATCTTCTACCTTAAGCATTTCTGCCAGCTTATCCCTAATTTCATCCATAAATATCTTGCCTTTACCTGAAATCACCAAGGCTCTTAATTCGGGTTCGTTTCCAGCCCTTTTCAGGGATATAGTTTCCGCTAATTCATCTAGTTTTTGCTGAGCAAAATTTTCAACTTGCTCCAACCTTTTAACTTGCTCCGGGTTATCTTTTATTAACTCTTTTGTATCATTTACTGTTTTATAAAAGGCGACTCTCCCCTTGTTGTAAGGTTCTAAAAATTCCTCATTTCCAGCGAAGATAAACCCCCGCTGTCCTGTTTCAGCATCCAATAAACCTTTTTCTATAGCTTGCAAGTTTGTCTTGACTACATAGGTGTGCGTTTGCAACTCAATAGCTTCGGCTAAATTATCCATACTCAATTTAGTAGCCAATCCGATGCTAATCATTAACAAAAAAATTGAGCCGAAGCCTAACGGAACTACTTTACTCAGCCGAATAATATTTTGCGACATTGCCCTTTTTACTCCTTGATTAGTTATTTACTTTGGCAAAATAGATAGTGTGAAAAATGATTCCTTGCGTAAGTCCTATTAAAATAAGTTGCTAATTATGTCCTATACATTGATTCACCCTCTTCCCAAGCCTTCTGCCACCTCCGCCTGCCCCTCCTAAAAGAGCAAGGGGAAAAGGAAAAAATTTTATAGATGGGCGAGAAGCTTTAATCCTACTCTTACTGCCCTTATCCCCTGGTGCAAAATTGCGGGATGGGGGATGAGGGGGAATAACTAGCAACTTGCGTTATTAGCCTATTTCTTTACGCATATATCCGTCGATCTTAGTAGGGTTTTTCACTAGCGACTCTAGGGGCGGGTTTAATGGGGAATATAATAAATATGGGAGCATCTCATATTTGTAAAAACACTTCTTCTGGCTCCTTCCTTCTGACTCTTTCCTCCTGGCTCCTGGCTCCCAACTCCCAACTCCCAACTCCCATTTCTACCTTGGCTGCTTTCATTGAGATGCTCCCATAAATATTATTACTTGACATCCACAGAAAACCAGCATCTACCCACTAACTTAGACAATTGAATTGAGATTTTGGGCTGCATCGTTCAATTGTTGAGTGCCTACTTTGGTTTGAGTAATACCACTAGCAGTTTCTTGTGCCGATAGGTTGAGGCTGTTCATCGCCTCCACTACTTGTTGAATAGCCACTGCTTGTTGTTGAGCAGTTAGAGAAATTTGTTGATTGTTCAATACCAGATTGTTAACAGCATTTGCTATTTCCGAGAAAGCTGCTGCCGTTTCTTGACTAATCTTTGTTCCTAATTCTACTGTTCTAGTACCTTCCTTTGTCACAGTTACGGTGGAATTTATCGCATTCTTGATATCATCGACTAGGCGGTTAATTTTCTCGGCTGATTTCTTACTTTGGTCTGCTAGTTTGCGGATTTCTGTGGCTATGACAGTAAAACCTTTGGCGTTTTCGCCGGCCCGGACTGCTTCTACTGAGGCATTCAGTGCCAGCATATTTGTTTGATTGGCTAAATCTGTGACATCAGTAGAGATATTGCCAATCTGATGGGTCTGTTCGCTCAATTGCAGAATTTGTGCTGCGATTGCCCCGACATTTTCTTTCAATATTATCATCGATTCCAGGGTTTGCTCCACGGCTAGGGTTCCCTTTTCAGTGCTCTTTAAAGCTTGCCGTGCAGATTCCGCACCAGCTTGGGCTTGTTGGGCTGATTGTTGGGAAGCCGCGCCCAACTCATCCATTGTGATTGTAGTTTGATTTACAGAGCTCGATTGGTGTGCGGCTGTGCGTTCCTGTTCTTCCACTGTGGCCGCAATCTCTGTGGAAGAACTGGCGATCGCATTCACTGCGTCACTAATTGTTTTAGCAATACCTGAAGAGATTAAAAAGGCAGCAAGTAAGGCGATCGTGATGCCTAAGACGGCACCAACCAAAACGGCAGCGACTAAAAATCTGATATTTTCTTCTGCCTTGGAAGTTGCAGCGTCCAAAATTTCATGCTCTTTTTCATTAAAAGAGCGATTTAATTCGTTGAATTCATTGATGATTAATGTCCCTTTTTTCGTGGCAAAAACTTCTAGCGCTTCTTTTTGCTTTCCTTGCTTGACTAAATTAATCATTTGTCCAGCAAAATCATCATATTGTTTTTGTAAGCCCATTAATTTTTGCAATCGCTCTTTTTGTCTGGGATTTTCAATCGTCTTGCCTAGAGATGCTGCTGTTTCTTTAAATGTTTGTAAATTTTTCTGATAAGCATTTAAATAATCTCCATCCTTGATCAGAATATAGCCCCTAGTATCTCCCACCATCTTGGCCATGTAAAAACTCATAGAATCTGTCCCTTCTATGGCAATAAGCGAGCTTTTTGTTTGTTTATATGACTCGGCTATCTTACTGGCGCTAGAGAAAACTGGCGCTACTAATCCTACAAATAAAGCAATGGGAACTGCATATCCGAGTAACATCTGGTTTCTCAGCTTTAAGTTGACAAACATAGCAATCTCTCCTTTGGGGTTAGGTAGCTGAATTATCTGATTGTCAACCATTGATTCACACTCATCAATAAAAACCTGGCAAAACTTAATGTCGAGCAAGCGATGCAGGCCAAGCCTTTAGGATTAACGGTTGTTCTACCTGCTGCGATTTTGGTTGGATAAATCTTGTTTATTCGATTGTAGCGGGAAATTGAAGAACGAAACCCAAACATCGTCAAATTCTCTCTCCCACTCTTCCTCTCTCCTACTATTGATTGGGGTTCAAGTCGATCGCATAAATGTTACAACCTAGTTAAGCAACAAAATTTTGAGTTCATGGAAATAGTAGTGACGCTGGTGCTGGGTTCGGTGCTGTTTGTTTGGGGAATGCGGTTTGGGCGGGTGTTAGTTCGATCGGGAGTGACGGCTAATGATTTGTTTAAGGGTCGAAATTCGATCGCCCTAGCTTTTTTGGTTTTTTATATTGCCTTGCTGCTACTGGCTCTAAATATGCCTCAAATGCCTGTTTTGCCGATCGAGTGGCGCTTTCACGGGATGCAAGTTACTTGGACTTTGCTACGAGTGATGTTGATGGGAGTCTGCGGTATTGGCTTTAGTATAAGTTGGTTGACAGCGCGACCCCAAGTAATCGCAGTAATTTTAATTTGCTTGTTGGGATTGGGAGGATTTACAGGCGCTGAAAACTATTTCATGGCGCCAATTTACGATGATT
Source organism: Microcoleus sp. w1-18aA5 (assembly GCF_036701705.1). NCBI lineage: Bacteria > Bacillati > Cyanobacteriota > Cyanophyceae > Oscillatoriales > Microcoleaceae > Microcoleus > Microcoleus sp. w1-18aA5. The sequence goes on from NZ_JAUPTE010000001.1 coordinate 87,970, forward strand.
TAATAGATAATTTGCAGCCAAACGGTGTATTTCGGCAAACATCTAACAGCAGTTGCGCCCCCGCGGCCCTAGCAACAGTGTTAAGGCGTTGGGGAATCGAGGCGACGGAATCGAGTGTAGCGCGTTTTGCCCGGACGAGTCGCTTGGGAACTTCCATGCCGCAGTTAATTATAGCAGCAAGAGCTTTGGGCGTAAATGCGATCGAACTAAGGCCTACTTGGGAGCAAATTCAGCAAATTAATCGCCCCGGAGTGCTAGCAGTTTGGCTATTTGACGGCCCTCGGAAGCTACCCCACGCGGTCGCTTTGCTGGGCATGAATGACAGTGTAGCTGCCATTGGAGACCCGGCGCGGGGCAGGATTTTCTATTTAGATAGGGCAACTTTTACCCAGATTTGGCGCGAAGAATACGTGCCGATTTTTCGTTCGGCGGATATCTTGTTAAGTGACAAACAAGCTGTTGACTATTTGAGTAAATTAGGATATAATTCTGGTAATTTGCAAGCAGATATCGAGCGCTTTCAAACAGAGAAAAAGTTAAAGGTCAGCGGCAAATTAGACCGAATGACTGAGTTAATGTTGAGCGGCAGTTTTTTGCAAGAAGTCCCCAGATTAGATGGGAAATAGTTATTGAAAATCGTCAACTGCAGAGGAACTATTGACCGACAGAGAAGAGGAATCATGCGGTTTTTTTCAAACAATCTTTGAGTCATTCGTTCCTCGATATCGCAAATATTCGATCGCCCCAGCAGATGATCGGCGATCGCACCTTGGTAGCATGGCTGCCTGAAATTACCGTAAGCGTAGGCAGTTGCATCTAATTTCTCGTATATTTTTACCCTCGATTGCACCTTGAGTACGCCTCACCGTTTTTGACAATTGGGAACAGTTGAGTCGCTCATTTTAGGCTCAGACAGCTTGACTTCCCATCCAGGTAAATTCCACCAATTAACTCGCTGATTCGGCTGAATCCAGAAGTTTAGTTGTGTAATCTTACCATCCTCAAATCTGAGTGTGGGAAAGTTAGGATAACTGGTATCATCGGTTTCGCGATAAGTGCGTCCCAGGTAATTTAGGCAGGTAGTTAATCCCTCAGTAATTCCCAATTCTTCGACTCCCGTTCCCTTCAATTTGCCATCATCGTAGCTGAAAGAACCGTCGAAGGAATTGCCCGCTAACCCGCCTTTGGTAACAGTGATGGTGAAATCGTAGGTTACGGGAACTGCGTAGGCTTGGGTTGCAGTGACAACTGTGCTCAGAAGAGTCGTGGCGATGGCTACCGAGAGTTTTGAAATTGCTCGCACACTCGCATCCCGAAAAGGAACAACACTATAAATTTCGCTTGCAGCCATCAGGAAACTCCTTGATTACACTTCTACAGTAAGTGATTTTTCGGATATGATATCATAAGTAATCCGTTAAATGCGATCGCAGCAAACTTCCCAGCTAACAAAAATTACCGTCACTGGTGAATAAGGTATACTTTTTTGCACTGAAAACCTCAACAGAAAACAAACGTCTTTAATCCCCCAGAATTAACTGAGTAGATTGAACAATATTCATTCCCGCCGCCGCAAATTTTTGATAAGCTGCATCTGCTTGTTCCGTAAAATCAACAACACCCGGAACAACCACAGGCGAAGTGCAATCTTCCAGCAAATAAACCTTGTTTGCCAAATTCGGATCTCGCGCCAAAATTTCCGTTAACAAATCATCAATTGTCCAAGCAACGCAGTGACTTTTGGCTTGTCCGGCAATAATTACCGCATCAAAATCGAGTAATTTATCAATAAACTTAGCATTCTTTTCCGCAATCGGATTGCCGTCGAATCCATCTAAAACTTCCGGCCGCAAAACCGAATAGTTTTCTGTCAGTGGATTCCCCCCTTTGATTTCAAAAAGTGCTTGGCTGTTGCGGGCTATAGTATGAAAAAATATTGCTTCTTCCACCGCAGAAACCAGCGCGTGTCCGATGCCACCCAGCATCGAGTGATAGGGCCAAATTGTCAGGGGGTATTTCCCATCGGCGCTGAGTTTTTTGACGTAGTGGCAAGCCTGTTTTTCCAGTGCTGAAAAATTGCCCCCGCTGATGCTAGCGGCGACGGCTGGATTGACTTTCCAAATGCCTTTTTCGACATCTTCAAGTGTAATAGAAGTTGCGGCGGGTAGGGGGTGTTCGCCAGCTTCGTTTATCCAAAAAATTGGATGAAAAATTTGCATGGCGGTGTGGGTGTCCATTGTCGGCGCAATGGTTGTAATCGCGTTTAAATTGCGGTAAATAAATTCGCACAGCCGCAGGTTGTCATCGATAGCACCGCTACCCGAACGCCCGCCCACAAATAATTCAAATTCGGGCAGACAAAAGGTATTTTGGGCATCGATTATCATCAAACAAATGCGGTTTTTGTCGCTGGATGCTGGTTGGATGTTGTGCTGCTTTGCCCAATCTTTCGCTTGGGTGGCGCGTTCTTGGTAGGGGACTCGCCAGACTTCGCCTATTTTTTTGGGGTCAAAATGTTCGGGGATTGGGAGTTGGGCTTTTGGTGTCATAACCTATCGCTTTTATGGTAGTTGACAGTAATAATTTAAGTTTGGAGTATAATGCTGATCAATATTTGCGGGTGAATCATGGCAAAAGCACGAATCCAAGATTATGCTAGGGTAAAATTTAAACGCATACTGTTGTTTTTTTCGATCGCACTTTTGCTTGCTATCTTAATTGTAGCAACTAGATCTGCCTACGTTCAAGATGTTTTGAGAACTCTGTTAATGCGGATCGAGGATTTAGGGTGGTGGGGGCCAGTGGCTTTTGTAGCTACTTATAACTTGGCTACTGTGCTGTTTGTACCGGGTTCGCTACTGACGCTGGGAGGGGGGGCGATTTTTGGTTTGTGGTGGGGTTCTGTTTACGTTTTTGCGGCGTCCATTTTAGGTGCTGTATTTGCTTTTGCGATCGGGCGCTATTTGTGCCGCGATCGCGTGGTAAAATATATGGAATCTCACCCCAAGTTTAAAGCTCTCGATCGCGCAGTTTCCCAACAAGGATTAAAAATAGTTTTTTTGACTCGTCTTTGTCCTTTATTTCCTTTCAATTTATTGAATTACGCTCTGGGAATCACTCAAGTTTCTTTGAAAGATTACGTATTAGGTTCCTTTGGCATGATACCGGGTACAATTATGTACGTTTACTCCGGTTCTTTGGTGGGAGAGGTGGCTGCGATAGGCACGGCAACTGTGTATGCAAGTCCTCAAGATTCCGCAGTAAAATGGTTGATTAATATTATCAGTTTTCTTGCTACTGTCGCTGTTACTATCTTGATCACTCGCATAGCCAGAAAAGCTTTGGAAAAAAGTATTTAATTAGGAGAATTGGCCAATGTCGCAGTCAAAAGTTGATCGCGTAACTGTCCCCCCGATGGACGAGCACAACCAAAAATTAGTCTCCTATTTGCATCCCCCCGATTGGGTAAATCCGCAGCCGGCTAGTTCTTATAATTTAGTAGTAATTGGCGCGGGGCCCGCTGGATTAATTGTTGCTGCCGGTGCCGCGGGTTTGGGCGCGAAAGTTGCTTTGATTGAAAAACATTTGATGGGCGGCGACTGTTTGAATGTCGGTTGTGTGCCGTCAAAAGCTTTAATTCGATCGTCTCGCACTGTTGGCGATATCTGGGAAGCCAATAAATTTGGTGTTAATGTTTCTGACAGTGTAGAAGTGGATTTTGCCGCTGTGATGGAACGGCTGCGCCGCATCAGGGCGGGAATCAGCGATGTTGATTCTGTTGAACGCTACCAGTACAAATTAGGAGTTGATGTTTTTTTAGGTTCGGGTAGTTTTACTAGCAATAATACCATAGAAGTTGCAGGTCAAACTCTTCGCTTTAAAAAAGCAGTAATTGCCACAGGTGCAAGGGCGCTACAACCACAAATTCCCGGCTTACAAGAAGCTGGATATCTGACAAATGAAACTGTGTTTAACCTGACGGAAAGACCTCAGCGTTTGGCAGTAATTGGCGCAGGGCCGATCGGCTGCGAATTGGGTCAAGCCTTTCGGCGGCTGGGTTCGGAAGTCGTATTGCTGCACAAAAATGCTCAGATTTTAGACAAAGAAGATGCGGATGCTGCTAAAATCGTGCAGCAGGCTTTTGTACGCGAAGAAATTCAACTAATACTAGAATCCACAATAGAGCGCGTTGAGCCAACAAATGCAGGCAAAATAATTTATTATAAATCTCAGGGTAAGGAAGCATCGGTAACAGTAGATGAAATTATTGTGAGTACAGGGCGATCGCCCAATGTGGAAGGGCTGAATCTGGAGGCGATCGGCGTCGAATACGATACACAAACTGGCGTATTTGTCAACGACAATTTGCAAACTACTAATCCCCGCATTTATGCCGCAGGTGATATTTGCATGAAACATAAATTTACTCACGCTGCTGATTTTGCCGCGAGGATGGTGATTCAAAACACTCTATTTTTAGGGCGCAAAAAACTCAGCGCTTTGACGATACCTTGGTGTACTTACACAAACCCGGAAATTGCGCGCGTCGGAATTGGGGAACACGAGGCTAAGGAAAAAGGCATTGATATCGATACATTTTTAATTCCTTTCAGTCAAGTCGATCGGGCAATTATTGACGGCGAAGAGGAAGGATTTGTAAAAATTCACGTCAAAAAAGGCAGCGATAAAATATTAGGTGCAACTATTGTAGCCCGACACGCTGGGGATATGATCAGCGAGATTACTTTGGCAATGGTTAACAATATTGGTTTGGGAAAGATTGCTAGCACAATTCACCCGTATCCGACACAAGCTGATGCAATTCGGAAAGCAGGAGATGCTTACAATCGCACTCGTTTGACGCCGTTGGTGAAAAATTTGTTTAATCGCTGGCTGGCTTGGACGCGATAGATAAATAATTGTGGAACAGGTATCTTGCCTGTTCATTATCGGCGTTTATGGGCGGCGTCGAAGCCCACCACAAAATAAAATTCACTCTCTGTGGAACAGGCAAGATGCCTGTTCATAAAAAAGGTGAAAAATTGAGGTGTGTTTTTATGCTTCTGTTTCTGTTTCTGTTTCAAATCCCACACCTTCATACAAAAGTGCGATCGGCAAATCAAACTCAATGCTTGATAAAGTGATAATCTCCCCAGCAGTGTAAGAATAGTACAGCCACATTCTGCCCTCGCCCCGACAGTAACGCTCAACAAAAATCTTTTGTGAATCAATCAAGATATACTCTTGCAAAGTCGGAATTTTTAGGTAACAAGTGAATTTTTCATCCCGATCTTTAGCACTTGTACTGGGAGAAAGAACTTCCACAATGATTTTAGGATTCTGAATGAAATTGCGTGAATTAATGTCTTCTGGATCGCAACTGACTATCACATCCGGGTAGTAGTAACGGCTTTGAAAGTTAACTTGCAATTTAACATCTGACACGTTCATTCGACAGCCTCTGGAACGCAGATGCGGGTACAAGTTCCTGTAAAAGTTAAGTGCCAGATCGTTATGAGGAATTGTACTGCCTGTCATGGCAAAAACTTCGCCGTTGACATATTCGTGGCGAATCTCTTGTTGAGCTTCCCATTCTAGGTATTCCTCAACCGTCATTTTTTGGGGTGCTTGGGGAATGGCTATCATAACAAAATTTTTTGTAATGTTACTTTGATTATAGCATTAGGCATGGGACAATTGTCAGAAAAACCATAGGTCAAAAATCCCCTTCATCTACTTGGAATACCGTCAATCCCAAGCCTCTCCACATATCAACAACTTGCTGGCGATCGTCCAACACAAACTTAACATTATATTTCCCTGCAATATGCTGCCGATACAACTCTTCTTTCATAATCGCATCCTTCCTCATATCTCCGGTTTTCCGCAGATAAAGGGCAGCATAATTAACCTCATACTGCTGCAACCATTTTTCAGTTTGAGGCTGACAGTCATCTGTTCGGCCCGACACTACAATAATATGGGCGCTGGTTTGCCACTTGCGAACGGTATCTAAGACGGGCTGATTCGGTAAATCGCGATGGCACGTTGAAGCATCAAAAGGATTTCTGCCGTTGAGAAGTGCCAGCGTACCGTCCATATCAACAATAATTGCATCCGGCAAATCCGGGTTATATTCCGGCGGCCCAACCGGAACCCGCACATACTTATTGTACATCTTCATGATCACATCTTTGCCCACCGAATTAAGCCTTTTCAAATCCCGTTTAATACATTCTTCAACCGGAACTTGCAGGAAAGAATCATTAACTTCGACAACAGCTTTACCTTTAACCAACTCCTTGATATGCTCGATGTGATGATCAAAATTAGTATCATCAACAATGACGTGTTTGCCACTTTCCAAAGCCATCAAAATAATCGTATCTCTCAATTTCACAATAAACTTTTCATTTGCCGGCGACCAATGAGAAGCGTGAGCCATTTCTCTGAGCAAATCTTTATTGCTACGCACCCACTTGGCAGGTTCAGACAGCAGCAATTCCCTAGCAAATTGAGATTTTCCCGAAGCAGGTAAACCGACAAGTACAATAACTCTTTTCATGGCAATTGGTAAGTGGTAATTGGTAATTGGTAATTGGGCAGTGGGCATTGGGCATTGGGCATTGGGCATTGGGCATTGTTTAAATACTTACCTCTTCCTGACATCCGTTACATCCGTTACATAATCCGTTGCCGAACTTCCCTTTTCCCTCTTCCTTAAACATCTGCCTCACGCTCGATAATTAATCCGTCTATCCGTGTCAAAATCCGTGTCGTGCCTTCTTCTACAAACCTAGATGGATGTAATCTAAACCCAATAGATCCTCTATTTTATGAATAGTAACATCGCGGAGAGCTTCTTTCACTCCCGCAACTCTTCTGGCCCGCAAAGAAAACAAAATCCCGGAATACGACAAATGTTTCACAGCTAAGGCAAAATCTTTCTGAACTTCGATATGTTCATGCTGTCGGTAAGCTTCCTCGATTTCTTCAACCAAAGATTGATATTTGTCCTTAACTTGTTGATACAACTCACTCCACTCAGGAAAATAAGCTAAAAACTCTTCTCCTTCATTAGTTAAAACAATTTCTATCAGGCGGCGCGTCGAAAACCCTTCGCGGAGATGGGAAATTGCGACATATTGCGGAGACTTAACTTTAACTCGGTTGAAGTTAGCGTCGCAGATAATATACCCTTCCGAATTCATCGGATCTAAATGTTGAGCCGCTTCTATAACTTCTTTCCAGCTAGTTAAAGGATAGGATGCTACCAATTCCCAGCCGTATTTATTGGCCCAAAGACTGGGGTCGGTTTCTAGCAGTGTTTGAGTGTTGCGAACGCCGTGTAAGACGATTTGATTGTTAGTTTGCTGGACAACTATTCTATTGTAAGGCGTCATCAACTCAAAGATAAAACACTGGTCGGTTTCTTGTGGCAATTGATATCCCAATTCTTGCCAGACTTTCCAAAAAAGTTCGGCAAAGCTGAACCCAAAACCATTAACTTCGCCGGCGGCGTCGGGAGTGCCGCTAGATTGCACTCTCCATTCTCCCTTGTAAAAATACAGTACAGTCAGAGAACCGTCTAGTTTTTCGTAAACTTTGGCATTTGTCCAATCAATTGCAGTGGCGTGAATTTCTCCGTAATTAAAAAATTTGTCGTAGGGATAAGAAACTATCTGCCAATTTTGAGATGAATCTAAAATAATGCCTCGGCACTGCTGGACTATTTTTTCGCCCAGGGGAGATTCTATCTGCGAGTATTTCAGACAGACTAAATCGGGATATTGGCGGTGGCGGGTAACTTTGATATGATAAGTTTCGGACAAAGTTTCCAATCCGTACTGGCGCAAATACTCTTGCAGTTCCACGATCGACTCCTAAATTGCTCGCCTTCTCTATATTATAGATGACTTCATATTCTGGCAACCTTGTCAAGATAGTCAAAAAACATTTTTCCCGGAAAAGCGAGTGTTAATTTGGTATTTTGAATTAGGGTTGTAGATAGGTGAATGCGGTTTGCCGCCCAACTAAACTCTTGGAATATTAAGGAAAAAGACCGTGAAGAAGAAATTATTACTTTTGGCTACTTCTGCTGGTGTATTGACTGCTTTAGTACCTCTCTCGGTTGTTTTTGGCTCTTCGCAATTGTCGCAGCGACAATCGGGAACAACACAAATTGCTCAAGGAGGCACTGCGGTTCCGGTAAATCAAATTTTGCAAAAGTTAAAAGGCAAAACGCAAGTGCCTATTTTTATTCCCAGCAGGATTCCGCTTTCGGGAAAAATGTACTATCCAACTACAGCACAAGCAAACAGCTATGCTATTTCAATCGATCATAAACCAGATTGCGGCGGTACGACAGTTTGCTCTTTTGGGTCAATTCTAGGTCAAAAAGGCGGGGAGTTTACTACAAAACTAGAAGGGGTAACTAAGACGTTAAAAAATGTCAAACTTGCGGGCGGAGTGAAAGGAGTTTATCATAACGGTTGCGGGGCTTACTGCACAGCAACTCTTCAATGGAAAACTCAGGGTTTTATGTATACCGTCGCCATTAAGAACGGACGAGAATCTGATTTAATTTTAATAGGAAATTCTGCTATTCAAGGTGGGAAGCGTTAAGTTTGGCAGTCGGAGAGGCACAACTTCTATATGTAGGGTGCGTAAGGGCGCACCTTACGTTTATTGTATGATATATCTTAACTCGCACTCGCCCCTTACAAGATGCTATATTTTTTTGCGCTTACCTACTTAGGGAGAAATGAGGATGAGGGGAAAATGGCTATTGGCGGCGATTTTTACTGGTGTGGTGACTGCTTTTACGATTCCCTACCCTTCGGGAACCCCTGCGGGGAACGGGATAGCTTCGCTTCACGCACCTTTGACACCAAACTCAGCGTTAGCAAGGACTCAAGTCCCGATTACAGAAATCCGCTGGTTTAATTATTCCCCTGAAGATAGCTGGCAACCGATACAATTTATTGTACCCGATCGCAACACTGCAACATCTGCCGGCAGCCGCAAGTTGCGGTTGTACGATGTTCATATTGCCAAGATGTTTGAGATTTCGCGTTTTTTGTGCGATCGCGATCGTGCTTCTGAGGGTTACAATTGGTCTTATCAAGCAGAAAATGGCAGTATTGAGATGGGACGCTTCAAAATTACCTGCAATCTCGCCCGTTCCATAGCCACAGCTTACGGCTTAGGAAAACCCGAAATTACAGTGATTCGCCGCAACTTCAACCTGAACAACGGTCGCCCTTCTTTTGCACTAGAAAAATACTCGATTCCCACTCTCAACATTGCTAAAAATAGAGTTGTGCAGTGGAGAGAGTTTGTGCAAAAGTTTCCCTCAATCCCCGATTATTCAGGCGCAAAACAGGCTAACAGTCGTTTTCCTGCGAGTAACATCTTCAGACAAATCAAAGGCAAAACGCGAGTGCCTGTTTTTCTTCCGAGTAGACTTCCTTTATCAGACATTCAGCAACTTGATTTTGATGTGCAAGCCGGTGCCAACGGTTACATTGTGGGAATGTATTTAGGCAAAGGATGCCGCGCCGGAGCCTGTTATTTCGGCACAATCGAAGCTAAAAGAAATGAACCGTTTTCGCCTCCTTCCCGATTGCCGCAGGATACTTACAGAAGCGTTGAATTGGCGGGCGGATTCAGGGGGATTTATTTCAATAATTGCGGTGCTTACTGCACTGCTTTTGTTGAGTGGCAAAGGCTGGGGGTGCTGTACCGAGTCACAAGGAAAAACGCACGGCAGCAAGAAGTTGTCCAGATAGCAAATTCTGCACTTCAAGCAGGCCAACGTTAAATTTGGGTGATAAATGGAAAAGGTACGGGCGAGCCAAGCTATCCCGAACGCGCGTGCGTTCCCGCAGGGTAGGGAATCGACCTTTTTCACTCCTCATAAACTTTATTCTGGACAAACTGAATGGTCGCGGTCAAACCAAATGATGTAGTAAACAGACTGAACGCGAAACCCAAATATCCGTTTTTTCTCATCAATTCGCATTTCGGATAACCTCTCATCTTCAGGAATATTGTCAGGCAAAGTCGGATGAAGGTTAATCAACTTATAACCAGTTCCCACTGATTCACCTCGTTTTTTTGATCCGTGACCTTTGATTTGGCCCCAAGTATATTTATCAATTTTCTTTAGTCCTTCAATTAGGTCATTGATTTCTGATGATGTCCAGTCAGACAAAAGCCAACGATTTTTATCTGCATAGGTAAATCTGAAGCTAGGATGCTCATCATCTGTACTGCTTGGTCGATTTAACTGAGTTGCTTGCTCTGGAATTCTACTTTGTTGCTTTTTTTGAGATGGCTTTGGTATTTGACTTTTTTTCCCCACTTACGCCTCCACCAAAGGTGCATAGCAGGATTTCATATCCTCGCGGGAGATGATTTTAGTTGAGGTTTCGGCAGGTTCTAATCCCTTGCGGGCGTTGAGCCAAGGTGTCTCTGATTGCGTCAATTCTGCAAGATGTTTAGCACTTAATTCTCCATAAGCATTCCAAACTTCTTCGAGAACCTCGATCTCATCTTCATCAAATTCTTCTTCAAAATTATCTGGAGCTGGAATATCGCTATATTTGTAAGCTTTGTACTCATCCCAAACATCGCGGACAATGGGGCCGGAAACCCAAGCTTCAATATCTTGCTCAAATAGCGGCTGGCTTCTAAAGACTAAACTCCAAGCTTGTGCATAATACACGAGCTTTTGCAGTTTCAGAGGAGAAATGGTATCGCCTGCTTCTCGATCGACACGACATAAAAAGTAACGAGCTACGTCAAGAGCACTTTTCATAGTTTTAGGATTTTAGTAATTTGACAAATTCACTTTTGATGCTAAGCTATTTGGTGGCTTTAGAAGTACGATCGCAATTACGATCGCCCTTTTCCCCTCGCAACTACATTTCTCTCCCCAAATCCCGCAACCTTTGAGCTAATTCTTTCTCGCTGCTGCTGAGCTAACTCGTCATGCCAACCAGGTTCATCCGGATCGACCCTAGGTAAATCGTACATCTTGCACCATTCTCAAGAACAGGCAAGATGCCTGTTCCACAAAGAGTAGATTTTCTTGTGGAACGGGCATCTTGCCAGTTCCTAAAAGGCTTATTGACAATGGTGCAACCTCTCAGTGAATAGTACATCATCGGCAGCCTTTGCTTCGGAATGTCGATCGCCCCCATGCCAGCGACGCCCAATGCTGGATGGGAAACATCATCAACGCTCACTGCTACTGGCGGTCATACCATTTTAGATTTTAGATTTTAGATTTTAGATTTTAGATTGGCAAGGGCTTATTATGTAAAGGTTTGGAGCTTGCCTACCGTTGCATCCTTTTTTCAAACAGGCGGTCAAAATCTGGTATTTCTATTTGATCGCCCGAATTATCCCAACCAGCAATTAAAGTCCCCACCTGCGGTACGCTAGATCAGGTGAATATATTGGCTGATTTCAAGCTATCCTCCGATCGATCTTATGTCCCCAACCACATCTGCCCCTTCCCGAACCGTTCGCATCGGTTCCCGCAAAAGCCAACTCGCTCTCGTGCAAACCCACTGGGTGCAAGAACAGCTACAGAAACACTTCCCGCAACACACTTTTGAAGTCCACACCATGTCCACCCAAGGGGACATAATTCTTGATGTCGCCCTCGCTAAAATTGGCGATAAAGGACTTTTCACCAAAGAATTAGAAACGGGGATGATTAACAATGAAACGGACTTTGCCGTTCATTCCCTCAAAGATTTGCCTACCAATTTGCCCGAAGGTTTAATTTTAGGATGCGTCACCGAACGGGAAAATCCCGCTGACGCCCTGGTAGTTCACTCCAAGCACAAAGACAAGCAACTCGACACCCTCCCAGAAGGTTCAGTAATCGGCACTTCTTCCCTGCGGCGGCTAGCTCAACTGCGACACCATTTCCCTCATTTTGAATTTAAAGATATTCGCGGCAATCTCAATACTAGACTCGCTAAATTAGATGAGGGAGGTTACGACGCGATTATTTTAGCAGTTGCCGGCCTCGAAAGATTGGGAATGGGCGATCGCATCCACCAAATTATCCCTGCTGAAATCTCCCTTCACGCCGTCGGACAAGGTGCTTTGGGCATCGAATGCCGCGCCGGAGACACCGAAATCATGGCAGTGATTAAAGCTCTTGAACACTCGGAAACCGCCCAAAGATGTTATGCTGAACGCGCATTTCTGCGGGAATTAGAAGGCGGCTGTCAAGTGCCGATCGGCGTCAATACCAAAATAGAAAACGGTCAATTAACCTTAACCGGAATGGTATCGAGTCTCGACGGCCAGCGATTCGTCAAAGATACTGTTTCCGGCGCCGCCGAGACTGCTGAAATGCTGGGAATTGACCTCGCTCACCGACTGCGCCAACAGGGTGCTAGTGCAATTTTGGAGGAAATATTTGTCGAAGTTCAACGTGGTTCATAAAACCGATTCGCATCTGTTTGTAAATGCTTTGAGACGCAATATATCGCCTTTTGTAAAATAAAAATAACAGGCGGTTTGCTTTGGCTTTCACAGGTAGAGTAGCAGTCTGATTGTAGATTTTTGATGGGATTTTAGGTAGGACTTGTGCGATAGATTTCAAAAATATCTGACTAATTTAGGACGATCCGCACGGGTGTTAAGCAACCCGGTTTCTGATGTAAGTCTCGCTGTATAGCCCAAGATTTATGGTAAAAACCGGTTTTTTTTTCGTAAGTCCTATAATTCTTAACATCCCCATCCACAATCTACAATCAAACATCCAAAATTAATCAGCAATTTATTTCAGGTAAAGGCCCAATATGAGCGCTAGAGAAATTCAATTAAAGCTGGAATTGAAAAAGGTTCAGCAACTATATAGAAAAATGCAAGCAGACCAACAAGCTTTGCAGAAGCAATTGAAAGAGTTCAAAACTCAAGCAGGAAATTTTTCTGATGTAGTCGAGCAAGTCTTGCCGTCCTTAGTTTCAATTTACGTCATGGATTGGGATACAGAAGAAGAGATTTCTTCAGGAAGTGGGTTCTTTGTATCGCCGGACATAATTGTTACGAACTATCACGTCGTAGAAGATATTGCCGATCAAGATTACTTCTATGAAGAAGATGAAATCGAACAGGTTTTAGTCGAAACTCACGACGGAAAATTGAGATTGGCCGAGGTGGTGTTTACTGGTAATGCTGAAGAAGATTTAGCATTACTCTTAATTAGCGATTTTACCTTCGACCCGAATACAGGGGAACAAGTGGACTCTCCCCAAGAATATCCTCCCCTAGAGTTGTCTTTTGATGTGAAAGTGGGAGATAGAGTAATTGCCGTCGGCAATCCTTTGGGGCAGTTTGCTTCAACTGTAACTCAAGGTATTGTGAGTGCAATTCGCGAACCAGAGGAATATGAGGAAGGCGACGATGAAGATGATGTTGCTGAGGTGAAGGTGTTGCAAACTGATGCGGCGATTAATCCGGGAAATTCTGGCGGCCCGTTGATTAATATGGCTGGTCAAGTGGTTGGTGTGAATACCTGGGGATTGGAAGATGCCGACAGTATTAATTTGGCGATCGCCTCTGAAGCTTTGGATGATTTTCTAGCGGGATTTGAGGAGACATTTGAGGAGAATTCTCAGAATTAGTCGGGAGTTATCCGTAATATGTGATTCGGGCGATCGCCCTTGTTCTCAGAGGGGATGGAAAAGGCGATCGCTATTTTTTTAATTACATACTGAATTACATATTGAGGGCTTTGCGTTCAGTTTTACTAATGCGTAAAAAATCTCAAACAGCATACCATTTTTGATGTTTACCGTCATTCAGAAAGTGACATATAAATTTGATTAGAACCTGAAAATTGTCGCGGGAGGGGAGTCGGGGCGAGGACTATTTTTTTCACTGCACAGCGACGCGGATGGAAAAAGGGCGATCGCATTCTTGAGTAAACTGCGATCGCTACAGCAACTCAGATTTATACTTGTTTTTGGCAGGCGCGTTAATATTGTGCCACTCGCCATTTAAACTTAATCTAGACTAACAATCTCAAGGAACACAAAAAAATAATGCGTATTTTATTTGTATCCGCCGAAGCATCACCCCTCGCCAAAGTCGGCGGTATGGGCGATGTCGTCGGCGCTTTGCCGAAATTTCTGCGGCGCATGGGCCACGATGTCCGCATCTTCATGCCCTACTACGGTTTCGTCCCCGACAAAATGGACGTTCCCAAAAAACCTGTTTGGGATGGGTCTGCCATGTTCCAAAGCTTCTCGGTGTTTGAAACTGTTTTGCCGGGAACCGATGTACCTTTATACTTATTACAACATCCATCTTTCTTGCCGCGCCGCGTTTACGGCGGTGTAGATGAAGATTGGAGGTTCACTTTCTTTGCCAATGCTGCGGCTGAATTTGCCTGGAATCATTGGAAGCCTCAAATTATTCACTGTCACGACTGGCATACGGGGATGATACCTGTTTGGATGAGCCAAGACCCCGATATCAGCACGGTTTTTACTATTCACAATTTAGCTTATCAAGGGCCGTGGCGCTGGCGTTTGGAGCAGATGACTTGGTGTCCTTGGTATATGCAAGGTCACAATACAATGGCTGCCGCAGTACAGTTTGCCGATCGAGTAAATACAGTTTCACCGACTTACGCCGAGCAAATCAAAACCCCAGCTTATGGGGAAACTTTGGAAGGTTTGCTGTCTTACCTCGGCGGTAAAGTATCGGGCATTTTGAATGGAATTGATACAGAATCTTACAACCCAGCAACTGACAAGTACCTCCATCAACAATTTAGTGTTGATACTATTGAAAAGCGCCCCGCTAATAAAATTGCGCTGCAAGAAGAAGTCGGTTTGGAAGTAAATAAAAATGCCTTTTTGATCGGCATGGTGACGCGGCTGGTAGAACAGAAAGGATTGGATTTGATAATTCAAATGCTCGATCTGTTCATGGCCTATACCGACGCTCAATTTATTGTACTCGGAACGGGCGATCGCTACTACGAAACCCAACTCTGGCAAATGACAGCCCGCTATCCCGGTCGGATGTCCACCCAACTACTTTACAACGAGGCCCTCTCCCGGCGCGTTTACGCAGGCTGCGACAGCTTCCTGATGCCCAGCCGTTTCGAGCCCTGCGGCATCAGTCAAATGCTCGCCCTCCGCTACGGGTGCGTGCCAATGGTTCGTCGCACCGGCGGTTTAGTCGATACCGTTTCCCACAACAACCCGATCGACAATACCGGTACCGGTTACTGTTTCGATCGCTACGAACCCCTGGACTTGTTCACCTGCATGATCAGAACTTGGGAAGGTTTCCGCTACAAAGATAAGTGGAGAGAACTGCAACAGCGCGGCATGAGAGAAGATTTTAGCTGGGATATTTCGGCCCGGAAATACGTCAACTTGTACAGCGATATTTTGGGACTGCCACCCGAAGGAATCGCACCGGAACAAGAGCCAGAATTGATCGTTGGTAAGGGTTAATCTTAGTAAGGTGCGTCAGTCGGTGTTTGATTCGACTGAATCGAAGGGCGATCGGCTGACGCACCCTACAGCTTAGTCCGCAGTCAGTCAATCGATTTTAGATTTTAGATTTTAGATTTTAGATTGAAGCATTGACCCCACGGATAAATTCGGGGGCTTGTATCCTGGATGCTTTCAGTCGGTTTTTGATTCAATTTAGTTGATCGACTGACTACTGACTAATGACTACTGACTAATGACCAATTAATCAAATAAATCGAGAGGTAAATGACCATAAGTGCCAGTAACTCCATCTTCTGAGGCAGATTGACACGAAATCAAAACGCCCCGGTAAGTTCCGGGATAGCCGTCAACATAATACGACCCCTTCAAAGTATTGAACTTAATATAAACGGAACCCGCAAAGGTCGAGACAGCATTGGGCTCTAAAACAGCTTGATATCCCAAAGCTTTTAAATAAGCTTCTAAAGCTAAAAACCCCTCATCCATCGAAGAAGCGCACACTCCCAACATTTGATAATCCGACAAACTTGCTACCAGCAAAATCGCTTGACGGAGTGCCTTTTTTTCCAACGGCGATGCTACAGATTGCATATCCAGACAAGTGAAATCTTTGAGGATTTGCTGTGCTTCTTCAACAGTTAGGGTAGTCGGGTTTTGAGTAGACATGAATTGCTCTGATATTTCCCAAAATTAGGATCGACACTGGGGTACTCGTCAACGAATTTCTGCCATTGCGACCCTCGATCGACGGCGGTAACACTTGCACAAGTTCTGATTATAGCCCATTGTGTGCTCTGGCAATCAATTCGGGCGATCGTCTTCGAGGACTTCGCCAATGCCCGTATCGCACAAAAAAGTTAGTAGTTTTTACCGATGTTTTCAAATTTAGATCAATCCGCGTTTTTTCAGCTTTGCTAGTGCATCTTCTGCCGCATTTTTCTCAGCATCTTTTTTGCTTTTGCCTTTACCTTCTCCATAGAGTTTCTCTGCAACATAAACTTTAGCGAGAAATTCCGGCTTGTGGGGTGTGCCTCCTGCTTGGATAGTCACGTATTTGGGGGGAGTCGTGTCACCATTGGCCTGTACCCATTCTTGGAAGCGATTTTTCGAGTCTACAGTCGATCGAGTTTCCACTACATTTTCGGGAACAGAATCAAACATTTGTTGGACAAAGCTGCGAACTTTGTCCATGTCTTGCGTGTCGAGATAGTAAGCGCCAATAAATGCTTCAAAAGTGCTACTGAGCAAATTTGGATTAGTAATCCCACCTTCTCGATAAGCTCCTTTTCCGAGCCGCATTTTTAAGTCTAAACCTATTTCAGTAGCAAATCTGGCTAATTGTTTTTCATCTACTAATGCAGAACGCCGGCGAGTCAGTTGGTCTTCTCCCATTTCTGGATGACGCTGATAGAGATATTCGCCGCTGAGAAAAGTCAGCAAAGCATCGCCGAGAAATTCTAAGCGTTCGTTGTCTTCTTCGCGGAATGTGGGGTTTTCGTTGACGTAGGAACGATGGGTTAGTGCTTGGCGCAGCAGTTTTTCATTGTTGAATTCGGGAATGGTCATTTGTATTTCTTTTGTTGGGTTAGTTAATTGCATGGGAGTTTTGTAAGGGTTATTGTTTGTGGACTTTGGTGTTATTATGTGGACATGAAAGAGCCGCAAATAGCGGTAGGTTGGGAGAATCTAGTTTATCAAATAAACTAGATTTTTGCTATCTGCGGCGAGGTAAATTTCAGGGACATTTAGGCTGCTAGTTTGTAGCTTTCAAGCAACTTCGGTAATTCATCCAGAAAGTAGAATTCATTGGCGAGCCTTTCCAGATTCTTATTTTCACTATCTCGTCGAGCCACGATTATCACCTTTTTACCCTTGTCTTGCAGCTTAGGAATCAAGATTTCGTTATAGCCGTCTCCAGACCCAATGATAAATGTATGTGAATATGGACTAATTGCTGCTTCACCAGAACAGTCGAACAACAAACTAAAGTCAGCAGCATTTCTGATTGTCTGATATACATTAACACATTCCCAGCCAAGATTAACTAAGGTTCTTTTTTTTTCTTGATAAACCTTGTGGTCTTTTTCCCAATAGTCGTAAGCTTTTCTGTTGACTACATATCCCAATGAATTTCCCAAAAGTAAGAAGTTGTTTGCTAGCTTTTTATCTGGGATGTTCTGATGATCCCAATAAATGGAAACTAAAGGCTGAGACTGGCTTTTTTGTTGGCCTGTGGTTCGATGATTGTCTGTCATTGAATCGTTCCTAAAAAAGGGTGAGCAGACAGCATCAATAAATTACCCATCTAGCACGAAGTATTGTTTTTGGGTTCGCTCAAAAATGAGCTCGCCCATTTAACAAATGGCTCTAGTAAGAAACTATGAATTTAGTTTGTAGTTGTTTGGTTAGCGTCTCAGCGATACGATGTGTAAACTTCGGCTAGGGGTTCTAAAAACCCGTTGATATACACATTTAAACAAATGTTGTGCCAGCCGAAATAAACCCATCATCCTCGCTGAGACGACTTAACCAACACTCCTTGCTTTTGAATGAGGGTGTTTATCTCAGCTATACTACTTTGATGCTTGCACATTAATTCTAAAATGTCAATGGGTAATCTGATTTATTTTTTGAGCTTGATTTTATGAACGGGACTTATGCGATCCGACAAAAGAAACCGGGTTTTTTATCGAATCTGCGGGATGCAGCGAAGTATTTTCGCAAAAAAACCCGGTTTCTGGCTACTTGTGGGTAAGTCTCAATTCTCAGCTATAGTCTATTAGGGGAAATTTTACACCAAATGGGATGATACCATAATCCTAAAACAGTGTAATTTTTACCCTATGTTGCGAACTTGCAGAACGTCGCGACGCGACAAATGGTTTAGCTGGCTGAGTGAGTCAATGGAAGCTTGGGATTTTTGCCGTCGGTGGTTCCACGCCACACAAGAAGAAGAAAAAGCCAGAGGCTACAAAGCGCGTTGCAACCTGCTTCTGGTAAAGGTTTTAGGCGTTAATATTGATGCCGTCAAGCGGTGGGGGCCGAGTTTTGAAAAAATGCCAGACCACCACAAGCGTACCTTGTCATACGCTGACACGCTGCGAGAGATGATAGAGGTTGCTGGCAAAAATGAAGATTTTTTGGAGGAGGTACTAGAACGAATCAAAAACAAATCTAAGAAAATAGGGGAATATTTACACTGAATTGGTGGCGTCAAGCGGGCTGGGTGTTGTATTTTTTGGATGTAGCACTCAACTAGCAAAAGCCTTTAATCACTGTGACACAGAGTTTTTTATCCAATTCCAGCAGCGACGCCATTCAACTTCCCGCGTCCCAGCTAACTCCCGACACAGCAAATCCTGAGAAAGAACCCCTCAAACATCTGCTGATAGGTTCTCCCCAAGCTGTCAGGAGTACAATTTACCTACTCCACGCGCGCGGGTACGCTGAGGTTGGTGTCTGGAGTCCCCTGCTACCAACTGCTAAAAGTGGTGAGGTGATGAGTATTTTTGTGAAATACCTTCGCATCTAATAGATTCAGATTGCATGGTGCCCCGGAATTATGCTGTGTGCGAAACAATTAGGGTTTGCTCTTCCGGGGCAACCCAGGCGGAGTGTCACTAGATTTTTGCTATTTTATGTTAACTAAAAATTATTTTTCTGACATCCTTCGACCCACGCGCCCTGACCTCAGAAACCCGGTTTCTTCTTGTATTTTTCGTGGCTCGTCGCAAAATCTCGTAGAAACCGGGTTTCTCGCCTCCGATGCGATCGCCCGCGAGCCCATCTCCCTGCGGGATCATCCCGCTGATCTCCGGCATTTGAACAGTAAATGTAAAAATATGTTGCAAACTTTGTACTGCTGTGTTAAGTTTAGTTACATAAGGTTGAAATTAAACGAGGTTTCTGGTCATGGAAAACAAAAACGCAAAAGTTGGCTTCACTGAGTTTGCTGAAACCTGGAACGGCCGTTTGGCAATGTTGGGCTTCGTTATCGGCTTAGCTACCGAATTCCTCACCGGTCAAGGCATTCTCTCTCAAATCGGTTTGATGTAATCAGCTTAACTGCATACTAATAGCTGAAATTCAGGCGATCGACCCCATCACAAGTGCAAAAGCCCCCCGCTAATAAGTCCCCTTCACTTCACACGGAGGGGGCTTTTGCATTTTTAATCAAAAAATCCAACAAATGGCACAATCAAAAATCTTTTCCGTCTCAATATTTATCGCGAGACTAACTCCAGCAAACTAAGCAATTCCTACGGAATCCAAAATCCTCAATTTAGGAGTCAAAGCCGGATGTTTCACCAAACCGTCGCGTTTGTTAGTCCGCCCCCCCTTAAGTAAAATCATCTCCGACAGATCCGGCATTTCCTGCCAGCAGTGCGAGCAGAACCAATAAACGCGATTGTGGCGAGCGTGGCGGAGCAATTTAGAGGAGCAACAAGGGCAACTATTCATGATATTTTAAACCTTTTTTGAAGATATGGAGCGATAACCAAATCATTAGAGAGATTCACAAATGCCTGCACATCTCAATTCCAGGCACAAAAATAAAAAATCTCTTTCACTCACAGCTTTGAGCGTCGCGCAAGTAGCACTTTTGGAGGCCCAACAGTAACACCACAATCAAAAGCTGAACGCTCCAAGGAGCCCAAGAGAAACCCCAAATAAAACAACCCAACCCGGCCCAAGCCACAAGAACAAAAATATCTTGAGAGGTTTGCCAGTAAACCCAGACTGCTGCCAGAGAAACTATTAGTAGCAAAATGTAAGCTGAGGGCATAGTCGTCTTCTCCCAATGTGTCTGCCAACAGTCAGGAGCGATCCCTGACGTTCTGCTTAAACATAAAACTAAAACCTGAAGAACTTATGAAGACGAGTGAGTTGTTACAAAAAGTAAAATAATCCTGCTAGCTTATATTTTCCCGATACATCAGTAGGAATACTGTTCTCATGGCTGAGGCCGAATTCGGTTAAATGAACGCACTAGAAATAGGGACTTAGGCATCATCTATCTGTGTCAATTTCACCTCAAATATCGGCAGGGTTGAAACGCCTAAACGCCTTCGGGACTGCGGTTTTTAGTCTGAAGCTGACAGGACGATAGGCACGGCGCCTAAGTCGCTACATATATCCTGTCCGATCAACCGGATTTTCTCTAAGGAACCCTAGCAAAGAAACCAAGTTTTTTTAACTCTCTTTGCCTGCAAAACTACTGCTTGAAAAGCTGCACAATTCAATGCGGGCGATCGATCTATTCTTGCTCCCAGCCCAAAGCTTCAGCGACCTGAGCCGCCAAAAACATCGGTTCAAAAGGCTTAGCAATCACACTCACCACCCCCAAATCCGCGAACATCCGCCTGTCGCCAGCCAGAGCCTTAGCTGTCAATAAAATTACCGGAATGTGCTGCGTAGCCTTATTAGCTTGTAACTGTATAAAAGTAGTAGGCCCGTCTTGGTCGGGCATCATCACGTCCAATAGAATAGCATCAGGCTGTTCGGCAAGAGCCTTAGCAACACCCTCGCGGCCCGAACTCGCTGTCAGGACTTCCCAGCCCCCCACCAGTTCAAGACTGACTTGAGCTACTTCCCGAATATCTTCCGCATCGTCAATAACCAAGATGCGCTTGGCAGTCAAAATTAACATTTTTTTATGAATGAGAACTGATCATAGATTAGATGCGAAATGCGAATATTTTGTAAAGCAAATTATCTTACCCGATCGGACTTTACAGTAAATTTTCAAAACTGTATAGCAGATGTTGAAGGAAGAAGGAACAAGGAAGACCGAAGTTGCAATCGAGCTGCAGGATTTCAACTAAGAACATCCTAACCGTCTGGCGCGGTTGCTGTAAAATATCCCACCCAAAAACAGCCACTTTTCGACCTCAAATTGTGCTTTTTGCCCCCAGTCCCCAAACTGCCGAAAAGGCTGAGATTGTTTGTCGATGACTCGATCGAACAATCTGCACCAAATCAGTAACTTTGGGTACACCTAGGTAGAAATTAACTTTCAGTTGCAAGCCCCTCCCTCAGAAGTGGCAGACTTAAGAAAAAAGTGCTGCCCTCCCCCACAACGCTCTCCACCCACATCCGCCCCCCGTGCTGCTGCACAATACTGCGACAAATAGCCAGCCCCAAACCAGTACCTCCCTTCTGGCGAGAATCAGAAGCATCAACCTGTTGAAAGCGTTCAAAAACCATCTCCAGTTTGTCTGGCGGAATACCCCGCCCTTGGTCTTTCACAGCAATCACGATGTACCACGAGCTCGGAACTGGCAAATGCGGAGGCGCGGCGGCAGGCTCAGGAGATAACAAAGACGGAGACGACACCGACTTGTGCGCTGCTTTTTCTGCCAAATCGGGATTGTGGGTCAACTCCCCGCTCAGCCAAACCGTAGCGCCGGAGGGGGAAAATTTTATAGCATTACTGAGTAAATTTGTCAAGGCTTGAATTAGCCGATCGGGAACAGCTTGCAATTGCGCCCCCACAGGCTTCACCGACAGAGTAACTCCCGCCTGCTGAGCCATTCCCTGCATCTCGTCAGCCGCCTGCAACATCAGGTCAGCCACATTGCAAGTTTGTTTGATGGCAGTGCTGTAACTCGACTCCATCCGCTCTAAATCTAGGATGTCATTGACCAAGCGCACCAAACGGTCAGTGTTAGTGACAGCAATCTCCAGCATCCGCTTAGCTTTCTGGGGGTAAGCGTCAAGCAGGCCGCTGTTGAGGAGGCCCAGGGCACCGTGAATCGAGGTCATGGGCGTCCGCAGTTCGTGGCTGACAACAGAGATGAATTCATCTTTCATGCGCTCGACGGCAAGCCGCTCCGTGATATCTTTAAAAGTCACCACAGCTCCAATAATTTCGCCTTCTTCTCGCATCGGAGCGACAACGTACTCAACCGGAAAACTGCTGCCGTCTCGCCGCCAAAAAACCTCATCCGTGACGCGGCGCGCCTCTCCGTCTTCCAATGTGGCTAAAATTTGAGAACTTACCCTTTGAGAACTTACCCTCGGCGGCAGCCGTTTGTCCGCCTGCGGTGCGGCGCAGTGTGGGACAAGTTCAGAGCCTGAATAGATGTCTGTTGCAGGTGAGAGTTGCTCGATCGCCCTTGAGCATTCTTGCTGTGAACGGTGTAAACTTTCATAGAGTGGTCGATCGATCAATTGCTTCGATTCGCACCCAGCCATTCTCACCGCTGCAGGATTGACAAAAGTTACTTTTCCCTGTTTGTTCAACCCGCAAATTCCTTCTC
Source organism: Microcoleus sp. w1-18aA5 (assembly GCF_036701705.1). Lineage (NCBI taxonomy): Bacteria > Bacillati > Cyanobacteriota > Cyanophyceae > Oscillatoriales > Microcoleaceae > Microcoleus > Microcoleus sp. w1-18aA5. The sequence goes on from NZ_JAUPTE010000001.1 coordinate 110,738, forward strand.
CTGCGGAGAACAAAATCATTTCTGTTTGGTGGCGGAGTTGTTCAAAGGCTTTTTCGACTCGCTTGCTGTCGCTGATGTCGCGAGCGATTGTCGAAACCCCCGTTACCGCTCCAGTCGCGTCTTTAATCGGAGAAATCGTCAGGGACACATCTATCTGTTGACCATCTTTCCGCAAGTGTACGGTTTCGTAATGGTCGATGGTGGCTCCAGCCCTAATATTTTCCAAAATTTGGGGCATTTCCTTGGGGCGTTCGGGTATGGCTAAAATCTCGATCGACTGCCCCTTGATTTCCGCAGCACAGTAGCCATAAATCTTCTCTGCTCCTGCGTTCCAGCTCTGAATTGTCCCGGCGAGGGTTTTGCCGACGATGCCGTCGTCGGAAGACTCGACAATCGACGCCAAGCGCACGAGTTCGTCTCTAGTTTGCTTGTGTTCGGTAATGTCGCGACCCAAAATCACTATACTTTTGCGTCTGCCGTCGGGGTGAAATACGGGTACTTTAATCACGTCGTAGATTTTCACAGTACCGTTTGAGCGGAGAATCACTTCTTCTCCCCTAGAAAGCTCACCTTTTTCCCACGCTTCTTGATCACTCACCTCGCACGCCTGTAGCGCCTCGCGGTAAAAAATGCTGAGTTCTCCTAGCTGAGAATCTTTAAGACCACGGTAGTCTATTTGTTCTAGCTCGAACACTTCCAATATCGCTTGATTTGCCTCCTGCCACCTGCCCTCGCCATCTTTGAAACAGACAATATCTGGCATGGCATTCATCAGCAAGTCGAGATAGGAGTTTTCTCGCAGTGCAGTTTCTACCTCCGCCCGCTTGGCGATTTCCCGTTGCAGGTTTTCGTTTGCCGTTTGCAGCGAGTCCTTTAACAAACTTTCTGTAAAATTCCGTTCTTTAATTACTTCTTGAAGTCTGTGGAGTTCTACCGACAGTCGCCTTCGGGCCAACAAATTCTCTACCCGCAAGTGCAGTTGGGTGGGTTCGACAGGACTTACTATCACATCGTCTATTCTGCGTTCGAGTTGTTTGATCTGCTGCGAAAATAGCTGCTCAGCAAGAGCAGGCGTTTGGGATTTACTAACCAGCAAGAACGGTAAAAATATCGGCTCGGCGGCTGTTTTTAATGATTCTACCAGCGGCCCGATGCGATCGAAATTTGCCTCGTCAAGAATGCACAAGTCAAAAGCGATTTGGGGAATGGGAAATTCGGAGTTGGGATCTAAAGCGCGATCGAGTACGATCACCTCATGCTCGGTGTTGAGGTGGGCGATCGGCAAATTAAGTTGTTGGTGGCGATCGACCAAGAGTAAAATGCGGCTCATTAGTTTGTTAATTTCCCCATGACTAATGATATGATGTCCGGTAAATTAACCATTATATGTTTGGTAGTCAGGACCTAAGTCCTCTTTTCTAGGAGGCAATGAAGCCTTCACTACAACAAATTTTATAGCCTTAGATAGACCGGACGCGATCGAAGTTATTAAGGCATTAAGTAGCCAGAGTTGAAGCCCCAATTTAATATAATTTGATAATTATTTAATTGTTTGTTGGTTCAAAAAATGACTAAGGACTAAGGACTAATTCAGGGGGCGGGTTTATATTTATTTGGGTTGGCAGTTCTATGAAAGCTGGTGCAACCCGCCCCTACAGCCTAATGACTAATGACTAAGGACTAATGACTTTTTACGGCATTCCGATCGGAATCAAAGCATCTTCCGGCATACAGCTAGAGTAACGACTTCCTTCCGATAAAACCGCAATTAGCCTCACCTGCCAGTCGGGCATAATCTGCAAATCCGCCCAGGGCACTGCTACCTCCAAACATTTATCCACTCCCACTTGAGCGCGGCTAATGCGGGGCTGCCACTGATCGCCCTCTTCTGCTTCCTGAAACCAAATCGATTTCGTCAGCAAATTAATCTCTAACTGATGGTGGTATCTATAGTTTAGCGGTGCTTCGTCAGGCAAACCTGACAGCGGGATCAGACTGTTGTTCATCGTGCGATCGGGATAAAACCAGAACAAATTTAACTGCTGCGGGCAATCAATTCCCGGCCGCACGCCTACCTTGAAGTCGGCGCGAATGTAAAAATTCAAGTGGTCAACCCCGTACCAAAGACGCTGAATTGCCGAACTCCGGTGCATCGTACCCCTTGCTCCCCCAACTTCAATCCGACCGGCTTTGTCCCAATCCTGTTCGTTGCCGATACCGTCAATCACCGGGTGAATAAAGCTCAGCGGCAGGTGGTCGCCTTGAACCTCGTGCACCTCTACTTGTCGCCGCACTTCCGGGGGTACGGGCTCGCCGAGAGCTTCGTAAATTGTCGCTACGTGTTCGCGGAATAGCTGGTCGAACATGGCATCTTGGTTCGACGTGTGGCCTTCGCCAAACCACCAGAACCAGTCGGAACCTTCAGCCGCATAAAGCGCTTCCCAAGCTTCTGGGTTGGTTTCTTCTGTGGCTTCTGGATGGTTTGCCAGCATTTGTCTGGCGGGCCCTAATATGTCCCAAGCACGATTTTTCGCGGGATCGCCGATCCAAGTTGTGAGGGAACCGTCCACCCAGGAACCGGTGTGCAGTTGGGCTGCGGGAATTGTTTCGGTTGCTGGGAATTTGTCGAGAAATTCTGAGACGGTGACTAATTTGATATCGGGATTATCGCTGAGAGTTTGATAGAGGGATTCTAAGAAGGGTTTGCCGTCTTGGGGATAGAATTCCCAGCAATTTTCGCCGTCTAGGGCGATCGTCACTAACCAGGGATTTTCTAAAGCGGTTTGACCGTCGGGTTGTCGGTGTTTGAGAGTTCTGCCGATCGCTTCTAAGTGTCCCACTAAATCTGATGCTGCTTTTTCCGGTTCCATCGAACCGTAAGTAAACCCGATCAAGTCGGACAATCTGTGGTCTCTAAATACTATAGCTAAATCGCCGTCAGGAGTTTCTAAACGGTAAGGGCGATATAAGAATTCTGGTTCGTAGACATTCCCTGTCGCGTCGCGGTGGAAAAAGTGTTTAATTGTCCACCCCAATACAGCTTCGTCCGAGACTATCCATTTAAAGCCTTGTTTGGCAATGTAGGGCAAAATTTCCGGGCTAACTGCTTGTTCCGACGGCCACAAACCGCGCGGTTGGCAATCAAACCGGTCTTGATACATTTCCCAGGCTTTTCTCAGGTGTCGGGGAATATCTTCTGCCCACTGAAACCGGTGTTGTGGCAGCGTCATGTTTGGAATAGCTATGCGGCCGCCATTAGTGTCGGCAAGCAGCGGTAAAATCGGGTGCGTGTAGGGGGTTGTGGAGACTTCCAACTGTCCCTCAGCTTGCATTTTACGGTGCTGGGGAATGATGCGAGCGAGGATTTCTTTTTGTTTTGAGTAGATGTTTTTTCTGTCTACCAAACTAAAATTTTGTCCTTGTTTCAGCCACGCTGCAATCTCCGGGTCGTCCCAAAACAGCGGGTCAATCCAAGCTAAATTATGCCAGGCCAGCAAGTCGCTAAAATCCTGCAATTTCCAGTTTCCCAAACACCACTGAATGCCTTTTTCCTGCCGCTGAGTGTAGAGTTGAGCGTAGCGGGGGTGCGGCTGAATAAGAGTGTGGTAATTGGCGTCAAAAAAGTGTTCTAAAATGAACTCTTTTTCTGGGAGGGTTAAAATTTCTGCTGACTTTAATGTCACCGTCAAGTAAGGGTCTAATGCTTTGTCTGCGATGCAGTCTTCTATCTGCAAAATCAAGGAGGGAACCAAGTTTACGGTTTGATGAAGCTTGGGATATTTTGCCAGGAGGAGCACTAAATCCAAGTAGTCTTTGACTCCGTGCAAGCGCACCCAAGGCAGTCGGTACTGAGCTGCTCCTGGGCTAGCTGATACTCTGGATTTGTAGAGCGGTTGGTGTTGGTGCCAAATGAAGGCTACATAAAGGGGATGAGACATTGAATTTAGTAATTGGTAATTGGTAATTGGTAATTAAATTTGGTAATTGGTAATTAAATTTGGTAATTGGTAATTGGCAATTAAATTTGGTAATTGGAAACAGTCAACAGTCAACTGGTAATTGGTAACAGTCAACTGTTAACATCCAACTGCCAACTGTCAACGGTCAACTGGTAATTGGTAACAGTCAAAGTCAACTGTCAACTGTCAACCGTCAACTGTCAACCGTCAACTGCCAACTACCAATTGCCAACTGACTAATTACATTACCTGTTCGACTTCGGCAATTTCTGGGATAGCCTCGCGCAGGCGACGTTCAATACCCATCCTCAGAGTCATTGTGGAACTCGGGCAAGAGCCACAAGCTCCTTGCAGTCTCAGGTGTACCACTGGGCCGTCAATTTCTACGAGTTCGACGTTGCCACCGTCCGATATCAGGTAGGGGCGCATTTCATCGAGAACTGTTTCGACGTTATCTCTGGTTAGTGCTAGTGTCATATTTCGCCTCTGTGATGATTTCTTGCAGTTGATGAAAGTTCGATTTGACTCAAGGGCAGCATTCTCAACCCGCGCGGGATTTAAGAAACCGGGTTTTTTGATAAAAGACTTAGGCACTCAGGTGAGCCCGCGGCAGGAAACCCGGTTTCTGTCACGCTGATGCTCGATCCCAATTAGCTCTCTTGTTCGATCGTAGCGTTACTTGTCGCCAAATCAAGTTGATTCTGATACGTTAACTAAAAAAAACCCGTTTTATTTAAGAAATCGGGTTTTTGAAGCCGCTACACTATTGCTGGTTCTAGCAGTTTGACATTGGAGTAGTTGAACTCGGTTGTTGTCAGTTGACCTTTTTCTTTGGCTCGAACTACTTGCTTGGTCATGACATAATAGTCGCCTATCTTCTCAAAGGTATCTTCAAATTCGAGTTCTTTGATAATTTCGTCGGTTTGAGGGTTGCGGAAAACGGCATCGTAGTGGCTGGCCAAAGAACCTTCGGGTGTCTCTAAGCTTTTGTGCGTGTCAATTACGAAAGCCATGCGACCCATCACCCGGCTGACTTGACAAATTGAGAGACCTCGGATTTTATAATTCGATCCCATTGAGTCGCCTTGCACCAAGATGTCCACAGCGTCGGTGCTGTCTTTCTCGCCCAGGGTGAAGCTATTTTTGCCGTGAGATTTTTCAAATGTCGATCGTTTGCGGTGGGTGACAATATCGCGCATTTGGGTGTAGACGCTTTGCTGCACTTCCTCATCTTCAATGCCGCTGACTTCCACGCTCATGTCGGGTTTGATGGAAACATGACCCGTATATACTTCGTCGCCCTGTTTGAGTTCAATATCGGCACTGTAACCGGGAAAATTGGCATCCCAGGTATAGCGGTGTTCGTAAGCAGCGCGAAACAAATCGCGAGCGTTGGCTTGCTCTGTCATAAATCCCTCTTTCTCTTGACACCAATCTAGTTTAGCTTAACCGCGAGAAGCCCCACATTCACTGGGTAGGGGAGTTACCCGCACTCCTGGCGAACACTTGTTGGGGGAGCGGCTGGGGTGGCAATTAGGGCGCAACAAGAATTTACTTTCTCTATCGGTTGCTATGATTTGAAGATAAAGTCCCAAAATGCCTGGTTATTGAGAGCGCGATGGGTCGATCGCCAGACACCAGTCTTAGTTATGGGTTATGTTGAAAAAACTTGTGTCCGCTTTTTAGGGGTTGCACCCGCAGGCAACTATTAGATTCCCCCCTTAATAAAATGCTAGAAACTGTTTACAAACACTTAGAAACATTGCAGGAACAAGCTAGGGAATTGCCACACCCGCAACAGGCAATTTTCACAAAAGTTTTGGAAGATTTATCAAATTCTCTACAGGAAATGGCAGGCAGCCGCTTGTTTGAAAGCGCCACAAATAACGCCGCAAAGCTCGTTGAAATTGAAAAAAATAATCGCCTTTTGGAACGCACTGTAGCCCAGCAAGTAGGGCAAATCAGACAGCTACGGGAGCAGTTGGAAAAACAAATCAGCCAGCATCGCAGGGACACTCAAGCATTAACTAAAAGTGAAGCCAAACTGCAAGCTATGCTGCGTAATTCTCCCGATCTAATTACCATTGTCGGCTCCGACGGGCGAGTTCGATACCACAGCGGAGCCCTACAGCGGCTTTTGGGTTACAACCCAGAAGAAAGAATTGGCAAATTTCACGGTGAGTTAATCCATCCAGACGATTTGCTGGCTTGGCAGACGTATTTTGGTAAGTTGTTAGAATCTCCAGGAATTGGGGGGACAATCGAATATCGGAAACGCCACGCTGACGGTTCTTGGATCTACATGGAGTCGATAGGCAACAGTTTGCTTTACGATTCTAGTGTACAGGGAATTATAATTAATTCGCGAGAAATAGGGGAACGAAAGCAAGCCGAAATCGCAGTCCGAGAGTCGGAACTCCACTACAGAGTTATGTCGCAAATCACTTCGGATTTTGCCTATTCTTTTAAGGGACTGCCCGACGGCAAGTTCGCCTGCGAGTGGGTGACAGAAGCTTTTGAGCGCTGCACTGGGATCGTTCCTGAAGAATTAGAATCGTTTGGTTGGTGGAACTCAGAACTCGTTCATCCCGACGACAGGGAAATGTTAATTAAACAATTAGAAGGCTGTACTTTCAGCCGCACTGGAGCTAATGAGTATCGCATTATTAATCAAAAAGGCGAGGTGCGCTGGGTGCAGGACTACTGGCAAGTGGTGTGGGACAAAACTGCTGAACGGGTTGTCCGTTTGTGGGGCGCTTGTCAGGAAATTACCGATCGCAAGCAAGTAGAATTGAAACTGCAACTCGTTAACCAAGTTTTACAAGCCCAGATAGCATCGGCGCCGCTGGCGATTAACTGTACCAGCAATGACGGCAATACCGTTGTTTGGAACCGCGCCGCCGAACAACTTTTTGGCTGGACTGCGGCTGAGGTTTTAGGGAAACCTTTACCGAATATTCCTGAAGGCCAAAAGCAAGATTTTTACGCGCTGCTAAAGTCTGCGTCTAATGGCAAACCGCAAAACGGTTTGGAAATATCTTTGTTGAAAAAAGACGGTAGTTCGATCGATGTTTGGCTTTGGGCCGCACGGGTGCGAGATGCGGGCGGCCAGACTGTCGGCAGTATCAACATATTTTCTAGTCTTTCAGAACGCAAGCGCATAGAGGAAGAGCGCCAAAAACTAGCAGCGATGAAAGATATGGAGGAACCTTTTTGGGCGCGCTATGTCAGCCCTCCAAAAACTCCGAAAAAAAAGGGCGGCGGGTAATTCTATCAAGCACAAGTTAAAAGCATTAAAAGTGCAAAAGTGTAATCTTATGCTTGCAATATCCTTTCCGGTAAAATAACCTATTTGATGTGAGTCGTTCGAGCGGACATAATATGATAAATACACCGCGCTAAGCTGTTGTGCATTTAAATAGGGTGTGAGGATTTGGTGAAAGGGAACAGGAAAATGGAAACGGGGAACAGACAATATGTAATTTAAATGCTCGACAGCTTACTACGTGTAGTAGTTGCTATGCTGTACTTTGTAAAACTATAATTCCCTAAAAATAATTGATGAACCACCTATCGAATTTATTGAGGGAATCTATCGATAAATTGTCAGGTTTTTCCTGTGTAAAACTTGTGGAAACGTAAATATTAGACTTGTTAAATACGCCACTAGAAAGTTTACTGATGCCCCGATTTTTCCTGACTCCTGAAAGTGGCTAACTCTGCGTGAGTTTGGCAAGCTTCACTTAACTCAATGTAATCTAAGATATTGGAAATTACCTGAGAAAGATGGATAGCCGAACGGTGAGCTTCTTGGATAAAATCTCTCTCCTCTATGGGATCGTCAGCTTGGTCGTCTATGGTTAGTTGTAGATAGCCGATGATGTGATTTAGGGGAGTGCGGAGCTCGTGGGACGCTTTCAACAAAAATTGCTTTTTGAGCTGGGATAGTCCTTGTACTCGCTTGGTGCGCTCTTGGTAGAGGGTAGCAAGGGCGATCGCACTTCCTACTTGCTCGGCAAGTTCTTGTGCGAATTCGATCTGGGATTGAGTCCAAGGTCGATCGGTCTTACCCTTTCCCGACGATCGACCTTTGCACTGATGCAAGCTAATTATGCCGTTAGGTTGCTCTTGGTAAGCGGTAGCCACCACTAGCAGCGACTGCGGCCCAAAAGAGTCATTGGCTGCAAAGGACTCTACTACCACCGGTTCGAGGGTGGCTAGAGCTTGAAGGAAATGAGGTGCTGCTGTGAGCGAGATTTCCATTCCCAGCATGGGTAAAAATGGTTCTTGGCAGTATTCAGCAGCTACTTTGACTTGCAGGCTAGAACTTTCATAGGGACAAAGTATACAGCGGCTGACGCCTAGTGTTTCTCCCAGACTGTTAACTGTTTGCTGCCAGATGGTATTGAGATCCAAGGTGCGACGAATATTTCTGCCAATTTGGAGTAAAAGCTTTTGCGATTGAGCTGATATTTGCTGATTCATAGCAACCCTTTTTCTACTAGACTGGCAAAAGTTTACCACTCCGGCAACAGAGCAGGGAGTTACTGAATTTGCCAGCCTGCCGCTGTCCGACTTATTGATTACGTAATTCTACTTAAATATTGCCACAGACCGTCAAACATTACTAAGTATTTGCGGTGTCTTTACAACATCTTTATGATTTTCACATAGAACGGAGAGCGTCCTGTTTTCGTGAACTACCCAGCGCTGACATAAAGGTACAGCGTGAGCTTCTGACTTCAACGGGGATTGCGTCAACTTGGACTTGCGTCCCAGTCTCGGGCTCAAATCCCCTCCTCTACTCAGCAGTCCTGCTTTCCAAGACTGATAGCATTCTGAGTCATTCTGCTCTAATATTTGCTGAAGCGTTGCCATCTCTATCGTGATGGATACCACAACTAGGACAAGTCCATGCCCTAACATCTAATGGCATTTCACTCACCTGATAGTGGCAGTTTGAACAGAGTTTCGAGCTAGAGAAGCATCGGTCAATCTTTACCAACACTTTACCTTCACGGTCTAGTTTGTACTGCAAGAAATTGACAACCATCCTCCAACATACATCAGAAATTGCTCTCTTCTAGTTTGTGGTTACGAACCATGCCCTTTGTGTTGAGACTTTCGACTACGATGACTTGGTTATCGTCAACAAGCTTTCAAGGGTAGCTTATGTAAGTAGTCTTGACGAACATTGTTAATTTGTTCGTGAACCCTAGCAACCAGTTTCCTGGCTTTATTTCTATACTTGCTTCTTTTCTCCTTTCTGGCTAGTTTTTGCTGCTTTTTTTTTCAGGTTGCGTTCATGTTTTGCTAAGAAATGAAAAATTAATAACTTGATTGATGAGTGAGTGAGTTGAGGTACAGCTCGATAATTCCATTTGGGTAAATATTCATCAAAAACAATTTTCATGTTTTTTTTGAAATCATCAGTCACCTTTCGACCAATTTTATATATTTTATCTGCCACATTTACAACTACAGATAGACCATCGTTAGTTAGTGTGAGTTTTTTCCATGAGACTCTTGACTAAATCGAGACTTGTAAAAAATACTCCTTGACCAGCTCTGGTAATATGAGGGAAGAGTCGATGTTTAATGGGATTATATTTAGATATATAGGGATGATAATGAGCAATTTCAAGCTCAATTCCGGTTTTATCTACTAACTTTGTAAATTTTGTTTAAAGATATAATGATTAGCATTATTTCTGCCACCACCATCACACTTAGCTCAAATCGAATTGGGATTAGGATAGGTAGCTTTTCCATAATTGTTCCACCAGTGTTTGATGGATTCACAACCAAATTCACTGGTCTCCTTACTGTTACCGAATGTTACATAACCTCGTTTTTTTTGGCCATCGTAAATTCCATGTGGAATCACTTTCCCGCAACCTAAACTCCAAAAAACATGGTCTAAAGTAATGACAGGTTCGGTTGTATAAAGAGTACCGGAACGATACAAATTACCTAAAACTTCTTTCTTTTTGGTATCAAAACTAATAATGGGATTGCCTGCTTCATCTATACTGTGTGTCGAGCATGGCAATATTGTAAAATTGAGCATTACGATTTTTATTAGTTCCTATTGTTTGCTTTTTTGTGCTTGTTGCTTGACATATTCATGCTTTTTTAAGAGTTTATTTACTAGGGAATACTGATAATAAATCCGACCGACTTAAGTCCCTAAGCTATTTCTTTATGTGTTAAATTAGTCCCTTAAATTAACTCATTCATTGGGTCTCCGGCTCTCGCAAATTTTAAAACTTATAAAAATGCGGCATCAATTCCGATTTGGCTAGAAAAAATATTTTTTCTACCACCGTCAGAATTTCTAATTCTTGAATTATTGACTGTCTCTATCTGTTGCTCCATTTTTTTTAAATTTTCAATTCCATGAACCACGGTATTTCGACTACATCCCCAAAGTCGTATTATATAGCTAATTCAACCCCAATTTTTGAGCCTCAATCCCTACATACCTTCTTTTATCCTTCTCTGATAAAGAGTTATAAAACTTCTTCATTTTAGACGCAATTGAACTCGAATAAAACATGGGTTTAAAGGTAAAATAGTGTACGGTAATAAAAAAACTGTTGCAAGTTGCTCTGGTGTTTTGGTAAACTCAGCGATCTAGCCTTGTTCTTGATTATATCTAATAATTCATCAAGTTATTGATTTTTCATTCCAAAGCATGATTGCCCCAAATTATAGTGACTATGATTAGATTCCGGTCTCGCCATTGAGTTCTTTCGAGAGCAACGGCTACATATTTTTTAGTTGAGAATGTTAATTTTGAACGGTTTCTCCGTTGCGCTCTATTAAATCTTTGCTCTCTAAATTCAGACTTTAAAGCCACTTTGATTATAGGAAACCACAGCAACTTGGCCGAGAGCTGGGGGAGCTTAAGAAATCGCTGGAGACTTCGGACGCGACTATTGTATTGAATCGGTTGTGGAAAGATGTTAGCCAATCTTGATAATCTGACTTGTCGATGGCTTTGAAGCATTAGAACTAAGAGTTCTAAGGTGAGTGCTTGACTCTCGCTCAAGTGGATTCGTAATAACTTTTGGTATAATGTCTTTAGTATTTTTTGTGGGGTGGCTCCCAAGGCCACTCGCTTTTTTACGACTTCTCCATTATCTCAAACAATTGCCCCGTCTGGGTTTTCCCTTGGTTGTCACCCTCTCAGCCTGAATTCTTACCTAACGGATAAGTTGCGATCGCTATCCTCAAGATATAATCGCGATCGCAACTTCACGCTCATTCTTTACCTTCCAATCCCCACATATTGGAAACCAGCCGCTTCTAAAACCTTCTTGTCTAAGAAATTGCGACCATCAATCATCACCGGATGATTCATCAACTTTGCCATTTTCTCGTAATCTAAATTACGAAACTGTTCCCAGTCAGTCACTAACACCAAAGCATCGCAACCGTCTGCCAACCTTTCCGGGTCAGTTTCTACCAAAACTCCCGACAAACCGTGACGCATCCCCGTTTGAGAAACAATCGGATCGTAAGCTTTAACTTTCGCTCCCAATCGGTTCAGACTCTCGATTAAATTCAGCGCCGGAGCATCTCGCAAATCGTCAGTATCCGGCTTGAAAGTTAAACCCAAAAGTCCGACGGTTTTACCTTTGAGAATCTTCAAAACTTGTTGCAACTTTTCAATAGCAATCAACCGCTGGCGTTCGTTAACTTCCACTGCCGCTTTCAGCAAATGCGCCTCGTAACCGTAATCCTCAGCCGTGTGAACTAAAGCCGAGACATCTTTGGGGAAACAAGAACCGCCCCAACCAATGCCAGCTTGGAGAAACTTGTTGCCAATCCGTGAATCTAAGCCGATACCTCGGGCAACTTGACTAACATCTGCACCGACGCGATCGCAAATATTAGCAACTTCATTAATAAAGCTAATCTTCGTAGCTAAAAAAGCATTAGCTGCGTACTTAATCATCTCCGCTGAACTGATATCCGTCATCACCACAGGGACCTCCGGCAAAGACGGATTTTCTGCAAACTTGCGATCGACAATCGGCCGATATAACTGTAGCATCATATCCATAGCGCGCTGAGAGTTGCTGCCAAGAACAATGCGATCGGGATTAAAAGTATCGAAAACAGCACAGCCCTCCCGCAAAAACTCCGGGTTGCTAACCACATCAAATTGAACACCTGTTTTTGCTGCGACTTCCTCACCAGTAGCGCCCTCACCGCTTTGAGGTTTTTGACGTTCTGCTAAACCGTCTAGTACAATTCTTCGCACCCAATCCCCCGAACCGATGGGCACTGTCGATTTGTTTACGATTACTTTGTAATCGCCGTCGAGGTGAGCTCCAATGCCACGAGCAACCGCTTCCACGTAGCGAGTATCGCTTTCCCCAGTAGGCAATGGAGGCGTCCCCACGGCAATAAACAAAATATCCCCGTGAGACACTCCTGCTGCTAAATCCGAAGTAAATTCTAGATTGCCAGACGCAGATGCAGAAGACATTAATTCAGACAGTCCAGGTTCAAAAATAGGCGACTGTCCAGACTTCATTAATTTAACTTTTTCTTCGTTGTTGTCTACGCAAATCACGTGGTGGCCGATGTGGGCCAAACAAGTGCCGGTGACTAAGCCAACATATCCTGTACCGATGACGCAAACCTGCATAGAAATCTCCTCAAAGCTAGTAAATAAATCAGGTAGGAATTGGGAATTGGGAATGGGGAATTAGGAATTGGGAATTGGGAATTAGGAATTGGGAATTGGGAATTGGGAATTGGGAATTAGGAATTTTTTTTCCATCCCTCACTCTCCCAGTCTCTACTTTTGGTTTCCCTCGATGCGATCGCGAAAATCCTTTATAGTCAACTCTAAACCTTGATCCAGCGGCACAGTTGGCTCCCACCCCAACCAATTTTTAGCACGAGTAATATCCGGTTGTCGCTGTTTTGGATCATCTTCCGGCAGCGGTTTAAAGATAATTTCTGCCCCTGGATTAATCGTGTTTTGAATTTTTTGTGCCAGTTCCAATATAGTGTATTCGCCGGGATTCCCCAAATTCATCGGCCCGATTTGGTCGCTATTCATCAAACGAATAAATCCTTCTACCAAATCAGAAACGTAGCAGAAACTCCGTGTTTGGGAACCGTCGCCGTATACTGTCAGCGGTTGATTACGCAAAGCTTGAGCAATAAAATTGCTCACTACTCTGCCGTCATTTTCCAACATCCGGGGGCCGTAGGTATTGAAGATTCGCACAACTCGAATGTCTACTCCATTTTGACGGTGGTAATCAAAAGATAAGGTTTCAGCTACTCGCTTCCCTTCGTCATAACAACTGCGAATTCCTATACAATTAACGTTGCCGCGATAATCTTCTGTTTGCGGGTGGACATCAGGATCTCCGTACACTTCGGAAGTGGAAGCGAGAAAAAATCTTGCTTTTACCCGTTTTGCCAATCCCAACATATTCATCGTGCCGATGACGTTTGTTTTAATTGTCTTGACAGGGTTGTACTGATAGTGTATCGGGGAAGCGGGACAGGCCAGATGGTAAATCTGATCTACCTCTAACCGAATCGGTTCCGTGATGTCGTGGCGGATCAGCTCAAAATACGGGTTGTCCAGCCATTTGAGGATATTGCGTTTAGTCCCGGTGTAAAAATTATCCAGGCAGACTACCTCATGTCCTTGGGCCATTAAGCGATCGATTAGGTGGGAACCGAGGAAACCCGCACCGCCTGTGACTAAAATTCTCATTGTGGAAACTGCCGTTCTGTTTAGGGGTAGGACTGGGGTACAAAAATTCAGTCGCTAGAATGAAACTTTCTAATAGAATAACAAAATTGCGATCGACAATGTAAAGACTTATGCGTCTCTTTCATCAAATCTTTAATTAACTTAGCACTTTGTTCAAAGTATTTGAACAAAGTGCTATAATTCGCAAATGTCCGTAGCAATTTTTATTTAAGCTTTAATATTTCCGAAAAAACACTCTTGACATTAGTTCTGTTATTTGTTAGTAGTTATTGGTTATTTGATGACTTCGGTCTGAGGTTGGGTGATGCCCTAGGGGATAGCTGCGCTTCACGGGCTTATTTGAAAAAACGAGGGTCGATTTATCTGAAAAGCAATATGAGAGAAATTATGTCGATCTAAAACATGAGGTAATAATTTCAGGAAAACTGTAGTTTTACTTGAACCGTTAGGGCCGCCAATAATGTAAATATTTGGCATTATAGTAATATTAATTTTACAGCTTGTCTCTTAGCCCCCCTCGGCTGGGACGAGAGTTTGTGTAGGATTGGTTTCAACGGCCGAATACTCAAAGGGATAACTAACTATCCCTTCCCTCCCCATGACATCTCAACCCAGCGGCGGAATAGTTCAACAGTAATACAGTAGCAACCATCACTTTCTTGAACCACATCGTGGCGTTCGAGAGTTTTTAGTGCTTCCTGTAAACTTGTCTCATCCATCCCTGTTTCTTGACTCAGCCTGTCGAGATTCATTCCTTCTAAGTGAGGTGCTAAGGCTTTTAAAATCTCCTGTTGTCCCGATGCGCCTTGCGTTGCTTGACCCCAAACTCCTGTAAAATAGTAGCGACCTCTGCTGAAGAATTCCGGGTCATTGATCACAGTTGCTACGTCTTCTAGTGTAAACATTGGATCGCGGGGGCGTCCGATTTCAAATACTTGGTCGTTGTAGAGGCGGACTAACAGAAATCCTACCAATTGTGTGAGGTAGGGTTGGCCATGAGTTTGTTCATAAATGCGATCGAGGGCTTCAGGTTTGTAGTCGAGGAGAAAATCATCATCGGGATTGGCTAAAACTTGGCGAGTTGCACCTAGACTCAGGAAACCTACTCGGATGGGGATAATGCTAGCAAAAAAAGGATTGAAATAATCCTGGGTCATTTCATCCAAGGTGTGCAATCCCGCAAAAGCAAAGGCTACTTTAGAACTCATTTGCACCATCCCTCGCAAAAAACCGATAAAATCTTGATTGATCTTCCCAGCGTCTATCAATTCTTCAATTTTTTCAAACTCGTCTAAAGCAATGATTAATCCACTTTCTACATTTGCTATTACTTGTTCGATGTAGCGTCCAAAAGTGAGATAGGGTAAATCGAGTAATTCGCGATCGGCAGGACGTGCAATCTTGACTATTTTGGCAATGGCATCGGTGATGAATATTAGCAATTCGCCGGCTCCTTGAGGGCACTCTCCTACCCGCTGCAAATTCACATAAGCCACCTGTACTTTTGAGCCTAAGCAGTTGCTAGCATTCAACAAAATCGAAGTTTTTCCCATCCGCCGATGACCGTAGAGAGCCACAGATTGAAGTTGATACCCTTTTACCCACAACTCCTCTAGCTGTCTGATGATGTCTTCGCGGCCGACAAATAGCTTGCCTTGGACTGGATCGCCAATTACATAGGGAATACGGACAGGTTGAGTAATCGAAATATCTCCGATTTTCCCGGTCACTTGCAGTAATATTTCTTGCCATTTTTGGGCAGTTTGAATAATTAAATTTCCTTCACATTGTGGTATAATATCTGGACTATCGAGGAGAGTTTCAAGCTCACCTAATGCTCGGTTGAGGGCAAGGGAACGGGCAGAACGAGATAGGCTATTCTGGACGAGTTGAACATCGGCAATTACCCGCCGTAGAGAGGCAATTGCTTCCCAAGAAGTCTCACGCAGCAGAGGTGGATTTGGGGAAGCAGGCAGCTTCAGGGAAGCAATCTCGGCTAGTTCTGCTGTTTGGTGAAAATCTGTGAGAATCTGCGCTAAGGTAAACATCTCGTCTCCATAAAGCAGATCTCGCACTACAGCGAAAGCCTTTGTAGCTTTGTCTGGTTGTTGATTATGGAGATACCAGAAACCAGCGGCAGAGGCACGGGCAGGAGTATTTAAACGAATTTCTGTTTGAAAACGAGCTTGAATTTGTTGTGCATAAGGTGCGATGATTACAAAACCTTCTACTGCTTTTGACTTCATTCCTGCACTTAGAGAAGCTGAGGCAAAACGCACCAACTTCCAATCATAAGGATCTTCTGATAATTGAGCGACGCGATAGATGAGTTGGTCTTTTGGTGTCTCTGCCAGTACACGATTTACAGCTTTAACAACAGGGATAAACTGAAGGGTAAATAGTAGTAGTTGGTTAATGTTGTGCAATCCTGTTTCCCAATCCCGCCTCAGCCAATTAGCTATTTGAGAAGACAGGTAGGGAAGGGGAAGTGGTGTAGTGTGGGGAAATTGTCTATTTTGCTGTTGACGCTGGAGTAGGGTAAACGGTACAGCGAAAAGCCAATTTTCAGGACGTGCGATCGCCACGCCCCACGCCACGCCGGACGCCACGCCGGACGCCACGCCGAACGCCACGCCCGACGCCACGCCCGACACCACGCCGAACGCCACGCCCGACACCACGCCGAACGCCACGCCCCACGCCACGCCGAACGCCACGCCCCACGCCACGCCGGACGCCACGCCCAACACCACGCCCAACACCACGCCCAACGCCACGCCCAACGCCACGCCAAACGCCACGCCCGACGCCACGCCCGACACCACGCCGAACACCACGCCGAACCCCACGCCGAACCCCACGCCCAACAACACGCCAAACGCCACGCTCGACCAATGGATAGAAAAGCCTATTTCCTCCAAAAATCGACTTAAGCCTACGGGGATCACAATGATTAACACAAAGGCTTGTAGAATCAACAGACGCTTGACAGGATTTTGACGCAACCAATCCCATTTCTCTCGCCATGTTTTGGCATCTTCTAAATTAGATTCACCACCAAAGGTAGACTCATACCACCGCAAAGCTTGAGGAAAGTAAAACACCCAATATAATAATCGCAGGTAATCTAAAGGATTCCACAAAGAAAGAGGGCGCTTCAGTTTGGGAGCTAAATCTAACCGAGGAACAGGGCGATCGTTTTGACTCATAAATAGGTGGGGAGGAATAAACAGGACTTACGCACGGGTGGTGAGAAACCGGGTTTTTTACCTAATCTGCGATTCTCTAATGAAATATTTTCTTAAAAAACCCGGTTTCTGGGCCCCCATGTGTAAGTCCTAGTTGATATAACCAGCATAAGTGTGATAGCACAACTGCATCAATTTCTGAGGATAGCCGCCACTTTCAGCAATTAACTCCGCAATTTCTTCCTCAGTAAAATTCACGGGCTGGGCAACAGGTGTTAACCAGGAAGCCTGGAGGCGACTAACAATAAATTCGCGGCTGATTTCTTCATCCCATTGCTTCAGATTTTCCTCAATACAAATCCCTTTAAAAGGAGATGTCATATTTTTGTCTTGACTGTCAGGAAACAGGGTATCGAGAGAGGTGCAGGCGGCGACAACTAGACGCAAAGGTGCGTTATTTCCCTCCGCCAAACCCCGCAATTGGCCGCGTACTTGGTTAGTAAATCCCTCCTCAATCTCCCTCTCCTTTCCAGTACGTTTTCGCCACTGTTATCTTTTTTACCTTACTTTCTGGAGGAGTCTCTTTCTGGATTAGTACGGAAGATCAGCCATCTCCCCAACAAGCTCGCATTTTTGAGACTTGCAATAGCACTTGGAATATGGGTGTGGGTGCGATTTTCGGACTTTTAAGTAGTAAGGTAGTTCAAGATAATGATGATGATGATAATGAGTAATCTCTGATAGTTGATTTGCAAAAAGGCGATCGCCCTTCATCTCCAAAAGTGCGATCGCTCTTTTAAAAACCCTAACTCCTGCTCAGACAGTTGACGTGCTACACTCAGAGTATCGTCACAGCCACAAATAGAATGCAAACCATTACCATCACAATTCCAGACGATCGCCTGCACAAGCTTCAAGAAACCGCCAACCGCCTCGGCATTTCCCTAGAAGCATTACTGCTTGGGGGTGCTGAAAACTTGCTCGCACCACCAGAAACATCGTTCCAAAATGCTATGGAATACGTCCTCAAAAAGAATGCTGAACTTTACCAAAAGCTCGCTTAATGCGGTATCTAACTTTAACAGAAGTCTTAGAACTTTATCGGCGCATTCTTGAGCAGTCTGGCTGCGCTGTCATATTGTTCCTAATTCTATTTGAGAAATTCGGGTTCTGAAAACTAAACTGTATTATGCCACAGTACGATCGCCCTTAATCTCTCAAAGTGCGCGCGAGCGTAGCGATCCCGTAGGGAATCACCCTTAATCTTACTTCCCTTAATTACAAAACAAACTCGGCTCTACATGAAAAAAAGTACCCAAAATCAACGCCAGCTCTTCACCAATATCTCGCTCCCCATTAACCACTTCATACACTTTTTCTTCAGAACCCATAACTCCCACCAAATCCGCAGCTTGTAACTCTCTTTGTTCCATCAAAAACAGGAATATTGAACGAGGCGTTGCTGTGGTTCCTGGTGCATAGAATTCTTGCTCAAACTTTTCAATCAATGCAATCAGCAATTCATATAACTCATCTTCTTCTGGAGTGCGACCGCCCCGGTGCATTAACTCTTCCACCATAGCCAGAGCCTTCTCATTATCCGCTTCATTTCTAATTATTTTAGGCTGATACAGAGACAATAACTCTTTGTATTTATCGGAATTAAAAGTAAGGGTCATTTTTCCATTTTTCCTTATCATACTCAGCATGGGTGAGAATATATTTGATATAAATTAATAGGCTTTCATAATCAATACTAACGATTAATCGATAATTATTACCTTTGATATTAAAAACTGTAAACCCCCCAACTGCTTCGGCTTTAGGAAAAACAGATTGTACCTCAATTAAGTTAGACCATTTAGCCTTGCTAGCAATTTTAAACCAGTTATCCAAAGCTTCCCCGCAATCAGCATGAGTTTCGCTGTATTCACGCACCCGTTTGTAGCTGATTATGTGCATCTACTATACGCAATTTAAACTAAGTTTTAGTTTAGCTCAACCAATTTCTTTGGTCAAGAGCGAGCGCCCTTAATCTGCAAAAGGTAGAATAGGTCGGAAAGCCTGTTCCTAGAACCCCATTTGTGGAACAGACCGGAAAGCCTGTTCCTAGAACCGACAAAAAAACAGACTCTTTGTGGAACAGGCATCTTGCCTGTTCCTGACAAAAAGCCACACAGATTACGAATCTCGATCGAGCTTCAGCACAGCCATAAAAGCCTCCTGCGGCACATCCACAGTACCAACAGACTTCATCCGCTTCTTACCCTTCGCCTGCTTTTGCAGCAACTTCTTCTTCCGCGAAATATCACCGCCGTAACACTTCGCCAACACATCCTTCCGCAAAGCCGGAATGTGCTCCGAAGCAATCACCTTAGCGCCAATTGTCGCTTGAATCGGCACCTTAAATTGGTGGCGAGGAATCAACTCCTTGAGTTTTTCCGTCAATCCGCGGCCCACATTATAAGCCTTATCCCGGTGTACGATCATCGCCAAAGCATCAACCGGATCGCCATTAATTAAAATGTCCATTTTCACTAACGGATTTTCGCGGTAGCCAATTATGTGATACTCCATGCTCGCATAACCGCGCGATCGCGATTTCATCTGATCGAAAAAGTCCGTCACCACCTCCGCCAAAGGCAACTCGTAAACCAGCGTAGTTCGGCCTTGACTCAGATACTTCATATCCATAAAAATGCCCCGCCGACTTTGAGACAGTTCCATCAGCGCGCCCACATAAGTTTCCGGCGACAGCATTTCTACCCGCACATAAGGTTCCTCAATTTTCTCGCGATACTGAGGATCTGGCAAGTGGCTGGGATTGTCAATTGTTAACACTTCCCCTTTAATTGTTGTGATTTGATAAACCACAGAAGGAGCCGTAACAATCAAATCCAAATTGTATTCTCTCTCCAGTCTTTCTTGCACAATTTCCATGTGCAGCAATCCCAAGAAACCGCAGCGGAAACCAAATCCCATCGCACTCGAAGTTTCTGGTTCGTAAGAAAGCGCTGCATCGTTGAGTTCGAGTTTTTCTAAAGCTTCGCGCAAATCTGGAAATTGGTCAGCATCGATCGGGAACAGGCCGCAAAAAACCATCGGTTTTGCTTCTGTATAACCCGGCCAAGGCTCCGGTGCGGGCTTTTTGACCAAAGTAATCGTATCGCCGACGCGAGCATCCGCTACGGCTTTAATTGCCGCGCCCAGATAACCAACTTCCCCCGCGTGCAGTTCGTCTACTTGAACTTGAGTCGGTGAAAGGATGCCCAATTCATCGATGACATATTCCTTACCCGAAACCATCAACAAAACTCGATCGCCCTTTTTGACACTTCCGTCCATCACCCGGAAATACACAATTACCCCGCGATAAGGGTCGTAATAACTGTCAAAAATTAGCGCCCTGAGCGGTTTGTCAACAGTATCCTGCGGCGGCGGCACTAATTCGACGATCGACTCCAAAATCTCATCTATACCAATTCCTTCCTTAGCCGAAGCCTCAATCGCCCCGCTACAGTCCAGACCGATAATTTCTTCAATTTCCCCTTTTACCCGTTCCGGTTCTGCCCCCGGCAGGTCAATTTTATTTAAAACAGGAATAATTTCCAGATTGTTTCCCAAGGCAAGGTAGACATTTGCCAGGGTTTGTGCTTCCACGCCTTGAGATGCGTCTACCACCAGCAGCGCCCCTTCGCAAGCAGCGAGCGATCGCGACACCTCGTAAGAAAAGTCCACGTGTCCGGGAGTGTCGATCAGATTCAGCACGTACTCCTGACCGTCCTTGGCAGTATAATTCATCCGAGCCGCTTGCAGCTTGATCGTAATGCCGCGTTCGCGTTCGAGATCCATATTGTCTAAAAACTGCTCCTTCATCTCCCGTGCCTGCACAGTCCCAGTCGCCTGCAACAGGCGATCGGCCAAGGTCGATTTTCCGTGGTCGATGTGAGCAATAATCGAAAAATTACGAATGCGAGATACAGGGACGTTAGTCATGTTTTTTATCGAAGAGCTAATCGGCAAAGGATACTTTTTGTTGTATGATTACACAAGCAAGAGTAGAGTGCTTACTTCAACCTCTTACTGGGGATTGAGATGAAACCACAACTGAGGCAAACCTCAAGAGTATCAGTTATTACCCATCAAGTGTCCGACCGAGCCCGGATACCTAAAAGGAAAAAACTTTTCTCTGTCTCATTGTACAGAAAGCTGTTAAGCGGTTGAGGAAAGGTGGGGTGCAAATCAGGGACTGCAAATATCTAGTCCAGTCGCTTGTCATCAAAAGAATTGAAACCTAAGAATTAAAACTAGGATTTTTTAACTATGAGCCAGTCAAGTATACCCTCCCACAGTTCGTCAGAAAAAGTGGAACTATCTATCCATATAGATTCTGAACTGCTAGACCAAATTAAGCACTTGACGAATGACCCCAGCAAAGTCATTGAAACAGCAATCAAGCAGTGGCTCAGAGGCGAGCGCCGCGAAGACGAGCTGGCTCTGAGTTTACGCCGCAACCCCCCAGTCCCGCCGCGTGGTGAATGGAACGACTGAGGTACTCTCGCCCCAGACGGCGCGCGCAAATCTGCAGGCTGTGAAATTTAGAGCGCGCGGGCGATCTCCTGCAGATTTCGTGGCTAAAGCTACAGGTGGTGGGCGAGTGAACTCGGCTAAATCACAACCTCGGAACTATTCCAGGTGAGTGAAAAAATGCGTGAGCCATTCCCGGACTAGAGTTGTTGGCAGCCTCATATTTTGGCGTAATTTTCACACTTGATAGTTAATCGGTGCAGATTCCTAATTTCTCAATCTTAATTTTTATCTTTAAATTACCCAAAACGGCTGAAAACGAATAGTTTTGAGTTTTGAGTTGAGTTCAGAATTAACGAATTAATATTTTATGAACTCATTAATCACTCAAAAGTCAATAGTAGAAGCCTAAAATTATTGCAAATTGTGAGTTTTGATCAATTAATGTTTTAATTAAGAAGCCAACAACTTTTTAAGTGATTAATAACTCACAAATTAACAGTAGAAGCCAAAAACAATGGGGACTCTTGAGTTCTTTATTAAAAACTCAAGAATCCAAAAGCAGAACTACTTTCATCCCCTACTCTGATGGACTCTAACACAGATTTCCGGCGATCGAGCCTCGCCTCTACAGTTTTTTTTCAAGAGTTAGGAGCAGAATTAGTATTTACCCAAGACGCCTCTGGTCGATATCTATCTTTTTACTGGCAAAAAGCCGAGCAGTACAACCTCACAGCAGAACAACTTGTCGATCGCCCCCTCAGCGAAACCCTGCAACCCATCGCCCCAGCGCCTTATCTCGATATCCTGCGGCGGACGCTCGAAACCCTCGTACCGCAACGGTTCAGCTATCCCTTTTGCCACGCCGGACAATATTTTCTCTTCGATTTGACACTCACTCCGGCGATCGACTCAAACGGCAAAGCTACAAAAGTCTTAGTTATGGGAAGGCTGCTGTCTGACAAACCCACAGACAGACGGCCCGACTCCCCAGAATTCATGCTCTATCGAGCTTTGCCATCCCCCTTGGACGCCCGCCAACAAATGTCGCTTCCAGCGAGCCGTATCCCCGGTCGATCGCTCCCTCCGTACTCGGAAATCGATCGTAAAGTCATCTCCCAAATAGCTCAAAACCTGCACAAAACCCTCGATTTAGCCACCATTTGGCAGCAAACTGTTAACAGCTTGGGTCAAGTTTTAAACGCGAGTCGCTGTATCATCTGTTCCTACAAAAAAGACAGCGAAAATCTCGAAACCTCCCCCTTCCTTGCCTCAGAAAATCAGCAAAAATCGACCGCCGCAGCCGCCGAATTACAACAGTCAATAGCTAGCGATTCCTCGCCCTCGCTTTCTCCAGCACAAATCGAAAATCTCCAATCGAAAACTTTTAAAGTAGTAGCTGAATACCGCCAAGAAGCTTACTCTTCTATGCTGGGATTAGAATTGCGCGCAGCCGAACAGCCCGGATGGATTCAAACTTTAGCCACCTTAAAACCAGTAGCAGTCGATTACGCCTCCCCTGCCGCCGATCCCTTCCACCGCCATTCCGTGCTCGTAGCAGCTACCTCCTATGAAGACCAACCCAATGCACTTATATGTTTGCACCGGTGCGGCAGTTCCCCGAAATGGAGTCCCGTCGAACTCGAATTCGCCCGCGAGTTAGTCGCTCAAGTCGGCAGTGCGATCGCCCACGCTACACTTTACCAAGAATTAGAACAGGCCCGCGCCGAAGCCGTAGCTCTTTCCCAACTTAAAAGTCAATTTCTTGCTAATACTTCTCACGAACTCCGCACCCCCCTCAACGGCATCCTTGGCTTCCTAAAACTGCTTATGGATGGCATGGCAGATGACCCGGAAGAAGCGCACCAATTTATCGAAGAAGCTTACCGCTCAGCAGTACATTTGTTCAATGTGATTAACGATATTTTGGATGTCGCTAAAATCGAAGCTGGCAAAATGGAGTTAGACCTCGCTCCCGTCAAACTCGGTGAACTGTTGCAACAAGTTGAGAATTTTACACGGGTTCAAGTCGAGCAAAAGCGATTGCAATTTCAAATCCAAAAACCCCCTGTGGAGGACGAGATTATTGTGTACGGCAACTACCAACGCCTGCTTCAGGTAATCTTGAACCTCACGGGCAATGCGATTAAATTTACCGGAGAAGGGGGAATTCGCATCAGTGCCGAGGTTATTAAGAAAAAGGTGACTGTTCACAACCAGCAGTTCCCCGGAATGGTGAAAATCCGAGTCGCTGATACTGGCATTGGCGTTTCTCTCGACAAGCAGGATAAATTATTTGAGTCGTTTTTTCAGGTGGATGGCGATCGTACCAGACAATACGGAGGCACCGGTTTGGGGTTGGCTATTTCTCAAAAACTGGTAGAAGCAATGGGGGGTACAGTAAACTTTTACAGTATGGGGGAAGGACTCGGAGCTACTGTTACTTTTACTGTGCCGCTTTATCAAGAACCACTATTTAAAAATTAATCATTCCTTATTCAGCAAGCCCTACATAGAGGATTGCATTTATCACGGCATAAATCGATACTGTGCAAGGACACCGGGCGCAAGCTTCTGGAAACAGGTCTGCTATTAGTTCCCACTGTTCCCACGTCAAGTTGTTAGGATATGCTGCACGTCATTTGCTCACAAAGTGCTGTTATCTACAAATCTCAGCTTAAGCTTTGTGAGCTTTCTTACAATAGCCCCCCACTTTTAAAACATCCTCTAACTTATTCAGCAAGCCCTATCTATGTTTTGACGCGGTTGTTACCGTCACATCCCACACCCCCTCACCAACAAATGTCGGGCCGAACATCCACCCGGCCCGCATTCTCCAAAAGCCCCAAAACCATTCACTTCAACCAGGCAGGATGAGCCATCAAAGCTGCAAAAGGCTGCACTCCCCGCAACTGATTCGACAGCGGCAAATGACCCCTCGGCGCGCTCAAATCCCAAATAAACTCTTGCGGATACCGCGTCCAATTATTCCCTTTCTTCCAGCCAATTAGCGGCCACAACTTATCCCAATTCTTCCCCGAACCGATCCAAATTTCCCGCTGCACTGAAAAGCCAAATTTGCCTTCAGAATGAACTTTCCACAGCGTATTAATTGTTTGCAAATCCGCCACCGGCAAACTCTCAACTTGCGTAAAATACAGCCACTTTCTCACGGAAGCTGTATCACCCGCTAATTCACAAAGCTTGTCTAAAGTCAAGCGATCGGCTTCTTGAAATTCCTGTAACGCCAATAATTGTTGCAGCGGAGTGTAATCAATGTTAGAGTCCGATCGCAGCGGCACAACCCCAGTCGGAAAATTCGCTTGCAAAAACTCCGTCGCTCTCGGAGAATTAGCACTGTAAAGAATTTGGTAAGCCTTACCCATTACCGCAGTCGGTGCCTCTGACTTGCGCTCTAATAAAAATTCCATCAATACATCCCAACCGGAATCTGCTATTTGTTGTTGCAGCAGTTGCAGTTGAGCTTTTTCCGAACCAGACCTCAACTGAGAGCGGAGTTCGGCTGTATCGGCCGCCGAGTCTAGAGGAGAAGTAGAAATCGAGTCAGTCATGAGAAACTATCAGCTATCAGCTATCAGCTATCAGCTATTAGCTGAAGCCCTGGTTTTCCCCCATTGTACAATGGTACTGACTCGGATTCACTTCTCTGTACTCGGATGCCTGCGCGCCACGCTGCCTAGTTTAGCCGATCGATCGCCCGTACACTTTTCGCCAATGGCAGCAATAGCAAATAAGTCTACCATCTGAAATTTACAATCGATGCCATGTCAAAGAGTTTTTCTCGAACCTAGTCATCCACGATTGAAACCCATGCAGAGAACGAAGGCGGAAAAAAGTTTATGTCATATTCCGAGTCTTCCCACTCTTTGACCCACAGCGGGACGGCGCCGGGGCGAGGAGTTTCAGAAAAGGTGCGTTCTTTGACTTCGATCGAGTGAAATAGCTGTTTTAAAGTATCTCCCCGATCCAAAGCTTCGCTAAGGATGTCGTCCAACTCAGGATCGACCCGTTTGACACGGTTTTTGTCCTCCTCCAGCCACAGAAGTTTCAAAGACTTCAGATCTCTCGGACTGAGGATGCTCTTGTAGTACACGCGCTTAAGGGTCGCTACAGGCTCCAATGAGCGTTCGATCCGGCGAATTTGCTGAACTCGCAGGTAGTGCCATTCCGCTAAACGCTTGCTTTCCGAAGGCGGGAGGGTGCCCTTGCCCGCTGCGTGTTTGTAGTCGTATTTAATCAAACTGCAAGCCATATTGGCTAGCAGATGAATTAACTGTTTTTCTTTGGGTGTTGCCTGACGCCGTTCCTGGGTTCTTGTCAATACGCGCTGTCTGCGGGTAGTTTCGAGAGTATTTTCCATTGGGTTTTTACGAGATGAAATACGATTGTGCCAGATCCAAATCCCGAACATCAGAAGGTAAGGAAGTTGATAGGCGGGGAAACTCCACCGACAGACTCGCCTTACCTATTTATTTTCCCATCCACCGTTCTCTGAAACTGATCCCCACCCCTGGGATTAGGTAGACTGATCTTGGGATCGAGTTTTAACCGCCTCGATCAGAGGCGGTTCGGACAACAAGCACCACAACTACAACCACAACCGCATCAGAGCGAACCACACAATAGCGCCAATTATTTCCTGCCTTTACGCGTTTTTACCTCTTCTTGCTCCCCATCCTCATTCGTTCCAGTGTAGTTAAAGTCGGGACGACTCTCCCAAGCCGTCAAACTGCTGGCTGATGAATGTTGTGGGGCGATCGCTAAAGCGCTGGTGCTGCCTGCCTGGAGAAAGCCGAAGCCAGCCGAGGCAATTACCCCTAATACTAAGATGCTGTTTTTCATGTTCGATGACCCTGATTTCCGTAGATTGACACTTTTTGGCTAACCCGATCTGTCAGAAATGGGTTGATGCAATAGCCCACTTGTCTTCTGATAAATCTGCCTGCCATAATCAATTCAGACAGGCACACCCGCTTGTGATCGGAACCGCCGGAAGTGACGTGTTACTAATGTCCACGATCATCCATCAACCCGAATTTTTTGGGTAGTGGAGCGAAAGCCATCAGGGCGTCGATCCATCAGGGAGTTATGCCATCAGGGTGCTAATCCATCGGGTAGTTAAGCCATCAGGGCGCATCTTCTACAATTAGCCACCGACTTAACTTTTATAGTTGAGCGAGTGGTTAGCCTGGTACTGACAAAGCCTTTAAGAATTAAACTTTTTGTGGATGCATCCTGAAAAGTTTGTTCTTAGGAATCCCCCAGCGCGAAAGCCCGGGGAAAGTCAGCAGCATGGAATTCCATGCAATCTAAGTCAACTAAAAAAACGCAGATTAACGATATCTCCCACTCAAGCAGTCCTCAGCAAAACGCTGGGGTTTTTTATTGGCAGCCATTGCGATCGCGTTTTTCTGCGGCATCCGGCAGGGGGAGCTAAAGGCAGAAGGTTGACGGCGCTGTGGTTAGGAGTTTCCCTGCCCACATCATACCACCGGGTGAATTTTAAAGTATTATTGTAAAAAAATGTGAAAAAAACGGCGTTTGAGCGTTCTCAATCCGATCGACTGAAAATTTATCAATTATGTGAACGAGTGTAAAAAATCAAGTGGCGCGCTACGATTGGGCAGATCGTAAGATTTGGGGTGAACGCTTGCAAAGATACGGTAAAGATTGACGAGAAGAAAGCTGAGCTAGTAGACAATAGAGAAAGAGGAAGAAAAATTTTCCACCATAGTAAGGCAGATTCAAAAAAAACCATGCAAATGCAACAGACAAACTCCAAACCCTGATTGAATAAGTCATTCCCCAATCTAAAATCTAAAATATAAAATGCTATAAGCGGGCCATAATTGCAATTTGTAACCTTTCGATCGCACAGCATAGGGGTGTAAAATCTTGATGAATTCCCAGATGACAGCAGAAGTCAACTCAACGTACCAATATCAAGTCGGAGGATATTTGCCTGCCGCTGCGCCCACCTATGTCAGGCGATCGGCAGACAGCGAGCTCTACGAAGGACTCAAAGCCGGAGACTTCTGCTACGTGTTGAGTTCGCCACAAATGGGAAAGTCCAGCCTGCTAGTGCAAACGGCCAAAAGGTTGCAAGCCGAAGGTACAGTTTTTGCCGCCATCAACTTGAGAAGCATCAGCAGCCCAGATATCTCCCCCCAAAAGTGGTATGGCGGCATCATGTACCGCATGGCCAGCAGTTTACACATCACAAACAGGTTTGATGCCATCAAGTGGTGGAACGATCGCGAACTGCTATCGCCGGTGCAGCGATTGGAGATATTTATCGAAAAAGTTTTGCTCAAGTCACTTCAGCAAAATCTGGTAATTTTCATCGATGACATTGACAGCATCAGCAGCCTAAATTTCAGTACCAGCGATTTTTTTGCTTTGATCCGGGCTTGTTACTCCAAGCGGGCAGAGCAACCGGAATACGATCGCCTGACTTTTGCTGTTATGGGAGTAGCAGCCCCCTCAGAATTGATCCGAGATCCCAGATGTAACCCATTTAATATTGGACGGCAGATTCATTTAAGTCGATTCCAACTGCACGAAAGTTTGCCGCTAGCAAAAGGATTAGCACTGAAAGCTTTTCGCCCCCAAAAAGTGCTCCAAGAAATATTAGTTTGGACGGGCGGTCAACCGTTTCTAACTCAAAAACTTTGCCACTTGGTACTTGAATACGGGCCTTTTATTGGCAGAAATTCCGAAGCTAAGCAAGTTGAAAAACTGGTCAAACACAGAATTATTAAAAATTGGGAAGAAGAAGACGAACCCCAACATTTGACAGCAATACGCGATCGCATTTTCCATAGCCACTGCGACCTCACGCATCTGTTAACGCTGTACCAGCAAGCTTTGCAACCGGTCAAGGCAACAAAACCGGGGGAATCGCAGGGAATACCAGCAGAATACTCTCCCGAAAAAATCGAATTGCAACTGTCAGGACTGGTGGTTAAATCTCAGGGTAAATTAATAGTTGCCAACCTAATTTATCAGTCAGTTTTTAATCGATTTTGGGTAGAAAAAGAGCTGGGAAAATTGGCTCCGTACCGCTTGGCGCTAGCAGCATGGCTGGGTTCAGACCGCGAAGATGAATCGCTGTTATTGACAGGGGAAAGTTTGCAGTCAGCTTTGGATTGGGCTGCGGACAAACAATTAAGCCAAGAACACTATTGGTTCTTGAATCCCGATCGAACTTTTGAGGACAAACCGACAGTGGTTGTCGCACAAGTTGTAGACAGCAGCGTAGACACAGATGCAGACAGTCGCATCCTCACCCCGCCCTCAGATAGTGTTCCAACAGGCAGCAACGAACAGAGATTGTACGATCACATCGTCTCCTGCGTGGAAACAGAATCCCCCGCACAGGTGATCGAGCGGTTCCGAAAGCTATTTATCGACGGCATGGGCTATCCCGATCGAGAGATTGAAGCAACTTTGTACAGTATAGTCTCCGTCAAGCGATTGGATCAGCACTTTAAATATATCCTCCACCGCTGCTGCTACATCCCGATCAACCGCTGGCAATTGCAATCACACAACCAGTTCGCGATCGCCAAGTTGGTAGCTTTATTTAAGCAGGCTTCTCCCCGATTCGGGACAGAATTTTACATAGTCAAGCGCTTGCAAGAACAAATAGCTTTCTTTACTAAAAGTGAAGAATTTCAGACCCTAGAGCGCTTAGTAAAAGCCCTAGATAGAGAGGCGGAACCGCAGCAACAAGATACAGATTCGCCTTTGGGCGAATTAATCTGTCGGTATCCTTATTTGTACGGGTATTCTCTGCTGAGCAAGGGCAGCATTGAGGAAGACCAACAAACCATAAAAAAACTGGCATTTCAAAGACAGCGACAATTTGAAACACATTTGTCTCAATATTTAAATTATATGGTTGAGCCGAGAAATACAGAAATAGGAATTGTGCAGCGAGCGGCTAATCCCACACTTTTGAATGATGCAGAACTGCACTTAGCGGTCAGGGAATTTGCTGGAAAAGTAGCAGGCGATCGCAGCTACAAAGAAGCGGCTCAATTTTTCCTGAGAGATTCCAGAAAAACTCCATCTTACGCCTCATTTAAAGTGGATTTATATGAATATTTAATATCGTCGGTAGAACCAGAATACGGCGGGCGTCAATTTAATGACCGTTTGTACAAGCAAATTAAAAATACATTGCGAGAGAATGACTCGGTGAAATTTAATAATCTATTGTTAGTTCGGACTTGCCACCAGTTGTTCAACTTCTTAGTAGTGGAAAATTCCCAACATCTCAGCCACTACGTTTTTTACGACTTGGTGTACAACCTCGGCGCCAGCAGGACAATGGGTTTACTGCTCAAACTCGTTCTACTTTCGGGCAAAGTTAAACCAGAGTTGGAAAACCGATTTTCTATTTTGTTTAATCACTATGAAGGTAAAGCTTCTAATGAAATTATGTGGTTTGTCAAATCGTTGGAAAATTTCAATGTGGCTTTGGTTGTGAATTTTGGTAAGACTGATTTGTCTTTGGTTAAACAGCAGCTTATTTTGGCTTGAGAATAACAACATCGCTGGGACAGGGTTATATAATAGTATTAATTTAAAAAAATCCAGGAGAAACAAATGAAAGCCTTTGAAGTCACAGGAACGATCGACGAAAAAGGTCAATTATTGCTCGATCGACCTTTAACCGCAGAAACTCCCGGCCGCGTGCGAATCATCGTCCTTTTTCAGGAACCTACAGATGAAGCTGAAGACGACCCCGACGATACTCCAGTTGAAGAAGTAAAAGCTAGTCTCAGAAGAGCGTTGCAGCAAGCCAAAGCGGGACAAACCAGACCAATCTCGGAACTGTGGGAGAGAATCGATGCCGAATGAAGCCGAAGCAATCACGATCAGATTTGCGGATGACTTTGAAGAAAATTTGTATGCCCTATCGAAAAGATATCGCAGTATCCGCAATGATGTCCAGCCCGTAATTGAACAAATACAGGCTGGAAATTTTATTGGCGATCGCATTCCCGGAATGGGCGAAGATTATATCATCTTAAAAGTGCGGGTGAAAAACAGCAACATCCAAAAAGGAAAAAGTGCAGGATATCGCATGATTTATCAAGTCGAATCGCCCGTCAGCGTACTTTTGTTAACCATTTACTCAAAATCAGATCGAACAGATATCAGTCTCAACGAAATCCGCAACATCATCGCCGACTTTGATGAAAACGAATAGCGGTGTATTATTATTAACTTTATGATTAGCTATCTCAAAGGCACAGTCGCCGATATCGCCAAAGGCAGCAACCGCGTCATCTTGACTCTCGAAGTCAATCAAATTGGCTATGAAATCCAAATTTTGCCCCGCGTGACCGGTCAATTGCCAGCATCCGGCGAAGTCGCCCAAATTTTTACCCACCAGCAAGTTAAGGAAGACCAAATCGTATTGTACGGTTTTGGCAGCGCGGCAGAACGCGATTTGTTTCGGCAGTTGACGAGTGTTAGCGGTGTGGGTGCTCAACTGGCGATCGCACTTCTCGATACTTTAGGATTGCAAGATTTAGTCCAGGCGATCGTCGGCGGTAACACCCGCATCCTCGCCAAAACCCCGGGCGTGGGTACAAAAACCGCAGAACGTCTCGCCCTGGAACTCAAAAGCAAACTCTCGGAATGGCGACAGCAAGCAGGTTTGACAACTTCAGTCGCCGCCGGAGTCCCCCCAGCTATTCAAGAAGAAGTCGAGATGATCCTGCTGGCGATGGGATACACTGCGGCTGAAGTGTTGCAAGCGCTGCAAACCCTCAGTCAAGACAGCACTTTGTCGGCAAAAGGTGATGCGGATGATTGGATACGTGAGGCGATCGCCTATTTGAGCCGATAATCCCCTACCCTATCGAGAAACCGGGAAGAAAAACCAAAATTCGACCGACCCAACAAACCCATCCCTGGCAAAAATTTTATCGTTATTATGCTTCCCCTGTGATAACATTGGAGATTGTGACAATCGTACAAAAAAAACTAAAATCAATTCATGGCTCTTACACAACAGCGCAAACAAGAAATCATGGGCGACTTCCAAACCCATGAAACCGATACCGGTTCAGCAGATCTCCAAGTCGCCATGCTGACCGATCGCATCACCAAACTCAGCGCCCACCTGAAAATCAACCAAAAAGACTTCGCCTCCCGGCGCGGTTTGATGATGATGATCAGCCGCCGCAAGCGCCTGCTGGCATACATCCAAAAGCAAAATGTCGATCGCTACAAAGCATTGATTGCCCGTCTAGGCATTCGCGGCTAAACACCCAAGCCAAAATTTGCGACAATATTCTTTAATCTTGGACAAACACCAAGACTTATTGAAAAATGTTCGAGATTTCAGGTCAGAGATAAAATATGTCCTCCGAACCACCCCGCAAGCGCTTGCCCTTTGAACCGGCAACAAATCGTAAAAAAACGCCTAAAAAGCCCCCAGAACCCCAAGCAAGCCTAGCCTTAGAGTCGGATTCTGCCGACAAGCAGCCGAAAGCTAACAAAACCGGAAAACAGGCGCAATCCATCCCAGAAGTAGTCAGCCAACGCATGATATCCCGCATAGCGGTATTCTGTGGCATACCGACAATCCTGGGAATTTCCACATTTTTTGTCAGCTATTTGGTAGTCAGCAAGGGCTTGTTTGATCTGCCCAACACAGCAGTATTGCTGGTAAGCATGGGCTGTTTTGGTCTAGGCGTTCTGGGATTAAGCTACGGAGTCCTCTCAGCTTCCTGGGATGAAGAAGTTTCAGGAAGCACTCTGGGGTGGGAAGAATTTAATACCAATTTTGGACGGATGCGAGAAGCGTGGCGCGCCGCCAAGCCAAAAAGTTAGTCATTAGCCATTAGTCATGAGTTATTAGTCATTAGTCATTAGCTAAAAAACTAAGCTGTTAACGATTAGCGAGTTTGTCCTTGGGGAGGGAATAAGAACCCACCCCACAACAATGCTAAAAATACTGATATAAATAGATTCTCGATCGCCATTGCATCTATTTTTCTCAGTGCATCAGAGTCATGATCCGTTTCTAGCCCAACAGAAAAGGCAAAAAAAATATGATTATTGTAATGAAAGCCGGCACTCCAGAAGCCGAGATCGATCGCATCGACGAAGAGCTCCGCACTAGCTGGGGTTTGATACCAGAAAAAATCGTCGGCCGTTACAAAACCGTCATGGGTTTGGTGGGCGACACCGTTGAGCTCGAACCGATGCAACTGCGCGAAATGAGCACCTGGATTGAGGAAGTGCTGCGCGTGGAAAAACCCTACAAACGCGCTTCTCTCGAATATCGCCAAGGAGAAGCCAGCGAAGTAGCGGTTGCTACTCCTTTAGGAACTGTAATGATCGGCTTGCATCACCCGATCGCGATCGTAGCAGGCCCTTGCTCGGTCGAAAACGAAGAAATGATTGTCGAAACAGCAATGCGCGTCAAAGCTGCTGGAGCTCATTTTCTCCGTGGTGGCGCGTACAAACCGAGAACTTCCCCCTACGCTTTCCAAGGCCACGGCGAGAGTGCTTTGGGATTGCTAGCTGCGGCGCGGGAAGCTAGTGGTTTGGGAATTATCACCGAAGTTATGGATGCGGCGGACTTAAGTGCGATCGTAGAAGTAGCCGATGTGATCCAAGTCGGGGCGAGAAATATGCAGAATTTCTCACTGTTGAAGAAAGTCGGAGCTCAAGACAAACCTGTTTTGCTGAAGCGCGGCATTTCCGCCACCATTGAAGAATGGTTGATGGCTGCTGAGTATATCATGGCTTCTGGCAATCCGAACGTGATTTTGTGCGAGCGCGGAATTCGCGGGTATGACAGGCAATATACACGCAATACCCTCGATTTGTCGGCAGTACCAGTATTGCGGACTTTGACTCACTTACCGATTATGGTTGACCCCAGTCACGGCACCGGTTGGGCGCAGTTTGTACCCTCGATGGCCTTTGCTTCGATCGCCTCTGGTACAGATTCGCTGATGATAGAAGTGCACCCGAATCCGAAAAAAGCTTTGTCTGACGGGCCGCAATCTTTAACACCGGATCAGTTCGACAAGTTGATGGAAGAATTGGCGGTGATAGGTAAAGTCATGGGACGTTGGCCGCAGCCCGTGCCAGTTTTGGCATAGAAACAGGCGAAACGCCTAACCTAAAATGCGATCACTTTTAAATCCCCGACTTTTTTAAGAAGTCGGGGATTTTGTTATTCGGTTTTTGGAATAGAGGCCCAGGGGCGATCGTACTTCTAGGAATGTTGGAAAATTTTGTATAATTGATATTTGAGTTAATTAGCGAGATGGCTGGGAGTCATGGTAGGCATCGGAACCAAACTCACTTTAGCAGAATTTCTAGCTTTGCCCCACGGAGATATATATTGTGAGTTTGTAGATGGTGAAGCAGTTCCTAAAGTGTCTCCAAAATTTTTTCATTCGAGTTTACAGGGAGCTTTGTGTCGCCTGATTCGTGTATGGTGTAAAGGACTGGGGCGAGTGCTTCCAGAATGGGCAATTTTGTTAAAACATCAGGATAAAGATTGGGTACCTGTTCCCGATTTAACGTACATTTCTTATGAACGTCTGCCGAAAAGTTGGCGGCGAAATGAAGCTTGTCCCGCAATTCCTGAACTGGTGATTGAGATTATATCGCCTGATCAAAGTATAAAGGAATTTGAAGAGAAGGCGAAAGATTATTTGGCGGCGGGCGTTCCGCGAGTTTGGGTGATTGATCCAGAGGCTATTTTAATAAAAAGCTTTTTACCCGATGGTTCGAGTCAAGTTTATACGGATAATACACCGATTGTAGATGAGTTGCTGCCTGGTTTGGAGTTGACAACTAGACATATTTTTGAAGAGGCGGAATTGATTGATTGATTGATTGAGGGCGATCGTACTCTGTGCAAGATATCAGTCGTAGGGTGCGTGACAGCGGGAAAACTTTAACTCGGGGCGGTGGGACTATTGACTGTCACGCAATGCGACAAAACCATAGTATTTACAAGGTACTATGGTTTTTTTGCGCTTACCTGTTACTCATTGAATTAGCGGGCACTTTGATTTAAGATTGTTTCAATTTGACTCTGTACTTGTTCAAGTTCCCGACGTTTGTCAGCCAGCCAAACCTTTTCGGCTTCGCATTCTGCTTGATTTTGGTGATCGCGCTTTTCCTGCTGTTCTAACAAATTCTCCCACAGCGAGATAGCTTTTGACATCGCATCGCTATTCGCATCAGCGCGATCGTTAAATACTGCAATAACTCTTTCTTGTACCTTCTCAAAAATAGACTCTGCCGATTCACCAAATTTCTCAAAGCCTAATTCACAAACTTTTTCCTTAATCTGGTTATGAATTCCATCAACATCTAGCATTCCCAATCCAAATGCACCACCTCCACCAGCAGCTAAGGCACCCAAAATAATTGGAATAATACCAACTCCTCCAAACAGCAATCCCGCCGCTACTAATCCACCAAGGCCTAAACCGCCAAGATAACCTCCAGGACCTCCAATATCTGAGATCGATGAAGCGATACCGCTTCCACCGATCCCAATTCCGCCCAGATCACCTGCGATCGCCAAATTATTAAATTGACTGACAAGGTTACTACTCAGTTGCTTATCGAAATTTTGAAACTCCAGCCGAATTGCATAAATATCTTCATTGATTTGGTTATTTAAAACAGCCACATTTTGTTGTAAAATTGCTTTGACTTTTTGACTTGCCCAATCTTCTATTTCTTTGGTCATGTCTAGGACAAATTGATTAGAATAATCTTTAATCAATTTGTTTTGACTCCAAATATGGTTATGTCCGGAAGTCCAGCGATGACTTTTTGATCCCAAACGTTGTCCCAATCCTTCCGCCCATTTATGCCAAGATTCAATAGCTTCTTCTAAAGACTGCTCCATCAATTCATTAGCTAAAAATCTAATTTTAACCTCGCGACCGCTTACTTCCGCCATTTGTTCAAATATTTTCTGCTTATCTCCTTGATCAACTGTCAATTTTCCCTCTAACATTTCCTCCCATTGATTCAATTCCTCACAACCAGTGTCAATAATTTGCTTAATTCCGGCGGCGGACTGCCGAAGTGCGATCGCCCCCCGTTCAACTGTCAGAAATTTCTCAATCGAATCAGTAAAACCCTGAAAATATTTTAGATAATCATCATTTTCATTTCCTTCTAAAATCGCCTCCAATGCAGATTGAGCAGAAATAAAATGAATCCGGTTTTCACCAGCAATTAAATTTTGACTTTTAACAATTGTTTCCACCCTTTTTCGTACCTGCTGGCGACTCTCTTCCCGCCGCAGCAAATCGAAAAAATTAACTACCATAAAAATATTACCCGCGCCTTCCTTATTACCATAATTTAGTTCTTTTTTCAAGTACAAAAGCAGTTCTCGCTCTTTCTCGGTTAAAGCATTTTGAGCATGAGTTAAGAAAATAACGGCATCAGTTGTTTTGAGTACCTGTTGGGTGATTAATGTGCGTTCTGCTTGTTCGTTCAACCCAGGAGAATCAATAATTTCTACCCCATTGCGGCACAACTCTAATTCGGGATGCTCAAAAACAATTTCGGCAATTTCCGACTTGGCAATTTCCTCGGCATAAGAACCATAAGCCGCTTCTTCCGAAATCGAAGCTTTCTCTTGATATTGTGCAGGTGAAATTTCTTCCTCCAGTCCATTTTTGTAGCGACAAATAACCCGGCGCTGCGAACCATATTTCAAAATAGTCACATTACCGCTACAGGGAATATCCCGCACTGGTTGGATTTCCTCGCCGAGTAAGGCATTGAGTAAAGTTGATTTGCCTTTACTAAACTCGCCGACAACAGCAACGCGAAAACATGGAGATTGCAATCTCTGAGATACTTTCGTTACTTCTTCTGCTAAAGTAGGAGATAGCACATTGCGCTCGCTTCCATCTTGCAGAGTTAAATAAAGTTTTCCACAAACAGCATCCAGTTGTTGTCGGTACAGTTGAAATTTTTTCAACTCCTGATAGGACGAAACTGACAGTTTTTGATTTGTTTTGTATTTCGGTTTTGCTGGTAAGTGTCCGATAATGTGACTGGCAGCACGGACAAACATAGAATCGAGAGATTGAAATTGCGCTGGATCTAGTAACGAGTGGAGTTCTGTTAAAGCTGCTGTATCGCTTATTGCTTGACTGCTAAAACTGGCTTCCAAAACAGTCAAAAATCGCCCAGCGATTCCGAGTTTGTTGGCGACAATCGTCAAATACTCTTTTTCGCGTTTATCTATTGTCCCATCTGCCGCCGACATTTGATACCCAAAACTAATCAGCAGCAGTTTTTCCTCCTCAGAAAAACACGCTGTCAGCGCCAGCAACGCGGTCAATTTCTTGTAAACTTGCTGTTCCCGCACGCTCTTAACCATCGGCATTACCAATGGGCGCAAATTGTTGTTAGCGGGAATAAGTTCCGTAAAAGTTGTCCGCAATCGCTGCGTTTCCTCAGCACTTACCGTACCGTCGGCATGAATGACTCCCAGCAACACCGTTATCAGCCCCGCCAGGAAAAGCACAGGCGGAGTAATATCCTCTTTTCGGAGGTTTTGCCCTGTCAGTCGGGAAATAAGCTCAACCGTTTGTGAACTAATTAGTGAAGTGTCCATTTTCGGCGTCTATTTATAATTTTTTTTATTTAATCTATCATAAGAGATAAGTTATTCTTTGGTATGCTACCGGGGTAAAAAGTAATGATGAACTTTGTATTTCCCGCAGCGGTACAGGCTGCGATCGAGGCTGGCAAGTACGCACAAGTGTTTACATCCGCTGGAGTGCCGATCGGCATG
The DNA here is from genome assembly GCF_036701705.1 of Microcoleus sp. w1-18aA5. Classification (NCBI taxonomy): domain Bacteria; kingdom Bacillati; phylum Cyanobacteriota; class Cyanophyceae; order Oscillatoriales; family Microcoleaceae; genus Microcoleus; species Microcoleus sp. w1-18aA5. The sequence goes on from NZ_JAUPTE010000001.1 coordinate 148,013, forward strand.
GCCAGAGATGAAGCGACGGGACAGTTCGTAGCCCATGCCGTGGGCGCGGCCCTCAACAACAGCCCGCTATCGCCGTTAGTGTCGCCGTTGCAGTTTGCGATGCAAGGCTTGCAGATGCAGCAAATGCACATGGGCTTTCAAGCCGTCCAAGCGAGTTTGGGCGTGCTGCAAGCGACAACAGCCGTCATTGGTGTGGGAACTGTGGCTGGGGTAGCCTTGTCAGCAGTCAATTTGCACCAGACATTGAAACTCAAAAAAGCTGTAGAAAGGCTGGAAGTCAAAGTAGAAAACGGTTTCATCAATTTAGAACAACTTTTAAAATACCAAGGCGCGGAAATTAAGCAACAAATTTCGGAAGTTGTCGAAAAGATGACATTTGAGAATCATCGGCTAGTTTTAGTGCGGGCTTACGGGTTATTTACGCAAGCAATTCAACGAATGCGATCGGCTTTGCAACTGCAAGATATCAACCGCCGCAATGCTGAAATTGATGCAGCGCGGGGGATGTTGTTTCAGGCTTTAGCAGACTACAAAAATCCGCATTTATTAGAAGAAACTTGTGCGGCGGGACAGTTGCGCCGATTAGAGTGCAGTTGGGCGATCGAGCAAAGTATTATTGGCACGTATCAGGTGCAGAATGAATTTGGTGCTGCGGGCGATCGGCTTTCTCAGCTTCAAAAACAAATCCGTCAAGATGGCCTCGGTATTTTACAAGGCTGTGACTCTGACGAAGAGCTTGATTTTCTATTTCCTGAAATCACCCGAATTCACAATCACGATTTAGCTGCCTTAGACATTTGGCTTCATCAGATTGAATGGATTAAAGATTTGTCGCCAAGTGAGTTAAAGGAGTTGCAGAGTGCTGATTTGAGTAAATCAGACTTAGCTGTTATGGGGGATAAAAATTCAGCCACAACAGCTTTAGCGATACCGGATGAACAGTTGTTTTATGAAAATTTGCGGCCGAAGTCTCATTTTTATGCGCTTCGCACTCAACTGCAATTAATGCTCGATCCGCAGCAGCGTCCAGAGTATGAAAATTATATTATTAAGCAAGGGGAAATAGCGGGTCATAAAAGTTTAGTATCATCGAACTTGGAAAAAGCCTCAGATTTGGCTGTTGCTAATCTTTTTTACTACTTCCGAGTCCGGGATGAATCGGAAGACGAATCAGAATTAGATCCTGATGAAACTACCACTGATACCACTACTCCTAACGTTTTTGCTGAATCTTCCCCAAGTGGTAAGCTTAAGCAGCAAATCTATGAAAAACTCAAAGCGGTTATTGTCAAGCAGCTAGCAGTTGATGCAAGTGAAGTCACCATAAACGCTAATTTTGCCAATGATTTAGGAGCCGATTCTCTCGATGCAGTAGAGCTAATTATGGCAATCGAGGAGGAATTCGACATTGAAATTCCCGATGAAGCTGCCGAGACAATTACAACCGTTGAACAGACTGTTGATTATATTTACCAAAAAGTTGATGTTTAAAAACCCAAGACAGTAACCCAGTTCAAATTCCTGAAACAACAGAAGCTCAGATTCAAGATGATTCCCAAACTATGGAAGAATTTGGGTTGACTTCAGAGTCAGGAATATTTAATTGCGATGATAAATTCTCAGAAAGGTACATCCTACTCAACTTTTCAGTGCACAAACTGACCTAAGTTGTAATTTGCTTTAATTTTATCCCTGTTTTGATTATCCATCAATTACTATCAAGAACTCAAAGACATTCATTCAGTTGTTTCATATCCCCTTGCGGCTGCACTTGCTTGTGCAAACTAATTTTGTCGCCCACTTCATACCCCGAATTAAAACCCGCCGCGCTGCTGACTTGAGAATCTGTTCTCGTTCTAATTTTAACCCCTCGGCCCTCTAGATAATCAGCGATCGCCTGTTGATTTTTCTCAAACATCGATCGCACTACAATCGCTGGAGTCGCCGCCACATCCCCCGAACCCGGAATCCCCGACTCTTCCATCTCCTGTTTTTGTTCCAACAATCTTTGTCTCAACCTTGTCGCGCATCCAACCCGAAAAGCATTCAGATACGCCAACCCCCTGCCGTTTCCTTTGCGGTATTTAGCCCTTTTTTCAATCGCCGAACTCAAATACTCGTACAGATGTTTGCAAACAATCAGGTTTGTAGAAGTTCCCACCAAAAACATACTGCCATTATAAGTGTTTCGCATGGCATTGCAACCGTTAGCGTCGGCAATTCCCGAAAGCAGCATCATTTTCCAAGTAACAAATTTGGATGTTGTTTCAACGGAGTTTTCGTCAATCTCTTCTTGGTGATTTGGCCCTAAATCGGCGAGGCTGAGATTGTACTGGGCCAGTAAAAGGGAAGCTTTTTCGGCTGCTGCAGTCGATTCGTTTTCATTGGATGAGGTGGCGAGGGCTAAAAGCTTTTTGATTCTTTCGACAATACTTGTGTCTGCCATTTTTCGATCGGTTTTAGGGTGAGAGTAAGCGGTGGCAAGGATTTGGGGATATTCTCATTTTAGTATAGCTGGGAATGTGCGATGTTTTTTGATGAGGATTTTTTTGAACCGCAGAGGGCGCAGAGGGCGCAGAGAGAGAGAAAGAAAGAAGTTTCCAACTGATGCGCGGATTGGCTACTATTCGAGGACTTCCAGGACTGATTTGGGCAACAATTTATCTTTAAACCAGACTACTTTTGCTGGCACATCATTTACATTCACCCCGGCTTTTTCTAAATTCAGCCGTTCGGAAATAGCTAAAATCAAGTGATCGCATTCAGACTTCTGTACTTGTGCAAATTTCTTTTGCAAATACTCCGGCCGCCAATAGCCAACTATTTCTAATAAAAACACTCGCCCGTCGGGATGCACTAACCGAAAGTCGGGAATCATCACACTACCTGGAATCGGAATTAAATCAACTTCTCGCTCTAGTTGCCACTCGGTTTTTGTGGAATTCCATCTTTCAGCAAATGCGGCTTCTAACATACTATCATAAGGCTTGCCAGGGGGATAGTGACTGACTAAACCGCAGTCGGAATTGAGGGTAAACTTACCTGTTTTCAAAACGCCACTAAAAGGATCTTTTGTGTGCAGTGTCGAGTGCATACTCCATTTGGTGACGTGCAGCAGTGCCGGCAGCATTTTCGCCAGGGCTAAGCCGTAGCGGGTGCTGGGTTTAAATAAGCTTGTAGGGCCGTCTATTGTCAGTGTAAAACCGTGGTCTGCATCGCCTTCGATGTAAGTCATTAATTGAAATAGTTTCAGATAGCGAAATAAGAGTTTGTATTCTCCTGGATCGTTGCGGTGGGCGGTTAATTGGACTTGACTTGCTCGGTAAAATATGCCTTGAACTTGAGAAAGATTGTATTTGTGAAGCAAGTTTTCGGGTGTTGGTGCATTAAACTCAGTGAGGATTTTGTTTTCGTTTAAATCGGCGTATAAACCTGTAGTGATTTCGTGAGGCAAAACTTCTCTGTTTAACTCTTGGCTGAGTTCACTTGCTACTTTTTCCAGGGTTAATTGGGTGGATTGAGGGCTGGGAGTCGATCGGGCGGACAATGCAAAAACCCGCTGTCTCAACTCTGAGGGTTCTAGGGGACTGATGACTTCCAAGGTGCAGAAACCGCCTTTCAGCAGGTGCGCTAATCCCCGTTTCAGCCGATAATCCGGGCTGTCGCCTTCTAATTCTAGCAAGCGCCCGTCGAGTTCGCCTTGGGTTTTGCCGATCGACTCTTGAAAGCAGTCGATCATTTCCTTAGCTGCTTCTAAGTTTTTAGCATCTATCTTGAGGCGGAGAGGAATAATTGATTCTCCGTTTTGGCGGTGACTTAATAAATCAGTGGGTAGCATTTGTTAATATATTTTTAACGAACCGCGAAGACGCGAAGAACGCGAAGGGAAGACAGAGAAAGAAAGAGAGTGTTCAGGAATAGTTTAGGCTTGCTACCAGGGAATTTCATCATTGTCTTCTCCCCATTTTGCGGGTGATTCTGCTGCTTTTTTGGTTGTCTCTCGGTTGACTCCGTAAATGGGTGTCGGTTTGACAATTTCTAGTTTCTGATATTCTGGCTTTGGCGGTTCTATTTGTGTTTGTGGTTGGGGTTTGTGAGGCTGCATTCCTCCTCGGCGGCGTTGGGATGTTCTTTCTTCGCTGGTGTCTTCGGTGACGACTTCGTAGAGAATTGCTAACTTATTTACATCGCTGCTTTTGCGGAGAACTCGACCCAATCGCTGAATGTATTCGCGTTCGCTGCCGGTGCCTGACAATATGATAGCAATTCTGGCGTCGGGAACGTCCACTCCTTCGTTGAGGACGTGGGAGGCGACGAGGGTTTTGTATTCGCCGCTGCGAAAGCGATCGAGGATTTCGTGGCGTTCTTTGACAGGGGTTTGGTGGGTAATTGTGGGGATGAGAAATTCTTGGGAAATTCGGTAAACTGTGGCGTTGTCTCCGGTGAAAATTAGGGTGCGCTGGGGAGAGTGTTCTGCTAGTATGTTGGCTAAAATTCGCAGTTTTCCTTCGGTACAAAGGGCGATTTCTTTGGCTTGGCGGTGGGCTAGCATGGCGCGCCGTCCCAGGGGCGATCGCGCGCTTGCCATGATAAACTGTTTCCAACCTTCGAGGCTGGATATTTTGATGTTAGACTGTTTTAAGAAGTCGTTGCGAATGTTGATTAATTCGGCGTAGCGATCGGTTTCTTCTTTTGACAGTTTTACCATAATTTGAACTATTTTATGGTCAGCTAAAGCATCGCCCGCCAAATCTTCGGGTCTTTTGCTAAATACTGTCGGGCCGATCAGGAAATGCAAATCACTGTGGCGGCCATCTGTGCGATCGGGTGTGGCTGTCAGTCCGAGTCTAAAAGGTGCGATCGCATATTCGGAAATTACTCGATAAAAGTCCGTTGGCAAATGATGGCATTCGTCAAAAACCAGCAAACCGTATTTATTGCCCAAGGTTTCTGCATGAATACTTGCACTGTCGTAGGTTGCCACTAAAATTGGCGTTTTGTCCCGCGAACCTCCGCCCAACAACCCGATTTCGATGTCGGGAAAAGCTGCCTTTAAATTAGCATACCACTGGTGCATTAAATCCAGAGTTGGTACTACAATTAATGTACTGCGACCAGTGACTTGCATGGCTAATTGTGCCAGATAAGTCTTGCCGGAAGCGGTGGGGAGGACTACTACTCCTTGGCTTCCTGCTTCCTGCCAAGCTGCGAGGGCCTGTTCTTGATGTGGGTAAGGCTGCATTTCCACGCTGGGTACGAGTTCGAGTAGTTCGTATGCCCTAGCTTCGTCCGTGAAGTGAATGCAGTCGGCTTGGAGGCATTCTACCAGCGGGCGGTAGTGAATGGCTCGAATGCGGTATTTTTCCACGCGATCGTCCCATGTCGCAAAGTCCACCCAGTCTCTGCCTTTGGGCGGCGGGTGTAGCAGCAGCGTTCCGCGATCGAATGTTAAGGTAGGTATGCGTGGCATTTGTTTAGATAGGGGGACGAGTTATGCCTGTTAAATTATAAGTGACAGATCAAATATATTGACTCTTCTTGAAATTATCTGCGTTACTCTGTGTTAATCAGCCCTACATCTGCGGTCGATCTATCAATCAAAAAATTATGTAATTCAAGTCTAAATTGAAGAAATTGCGATCGCACTGAATAAAAACTCAACAAATATTCTCCTAGCCGGATTGCCGGATTGCCAAATCTAAAATCTACAATGGTATTGTCCCGCTGGGGATGGTTTTTAGGTTAGATTCGATCTACGTATGCCTGAGATTAGAGGTTATAGATGGAAATAGGCGTCCCCAAGGAAATCAAGGATTTAGAGTTTCGAGTCGGGCTTAGCCCCACAAGTGTCCGGGCTTGTTCGGACAAAGGCCACACAGTTTTTGTGGAAACAAATGCTGGTGCTGGGGCCGGTTTCGCAGACGAGGACTACGTTCAAGCAGGGGCTAAGATTGTCTTAAAGGCTTCCGATGTCTGGAAGCGCGAACTAATTGTTAAAGTTAAAGAACCGCTGCCTGCTGAGTATCCGCTGATTCAAAAAGAGCAGTTGCTGTTTACATATTTGCACTTGGCTGCAGATCGCACATTAACCGAGCATTTAATCAGCAGCGGAGTCCAGGCCATCGCCTACGAAACCGTCGAACTCCCCGACAGAAAATTGCCACTGCTGACACCGATGAGCATTATTGCAGGGCGTTTGTCCGTGCAGTTCGGAGCTCGGTTTCTGGAACGACAGCAAGGTGGCCGGGGCGTACTTTTGGGTGGCGTACCGGGCGTAAGACCGGGTAAAGTTGTGATTTTGGGCGGCGGCATTGTCGGCACAGAAGCAGCGCGAATTGCTGTAGGAATGGGCGCGAGAGTGCAGATTTTAGACGTAAATGTCGATCGCCTAGCCTACTTGGAAACTCTGTTCGGTTCCAGAGTAGAATACCTCTATAGCAGTCCTTTGCAAATTGAAGCAGTTGTTCCCGATGCCGATTTGTTAATCGGTGCGGTTTTGGTCTTAGGTAAAAGAGCTCCGGTGCTGGTTTCTCGCGAATTTGTTGCGAAGATGCACCCCGGTTCTGTGATTGTTGACGTAGCCGTTGACCAAGGCGGCTGCGTGGAAACTTTGCGGGCAACTTCACACACAAATCCTACTTATGTTGAGGAAGGAGTTGTGCATTACGGCGTGCCCAATATGCCCGGTGCCGTGCCTTGGACTGCGACTCAAGCTTTGAATAACAGCACTTTGCCTTATGTTTTGCAGTTGGCAAATCACGGGATTAAAGCTTTGGAAATGAATCCGAGTTTGGCGAAGGGATTGAACGTGCAGAATCACCGCTTGGTGCATCTGGCCGTGCGCGAGGTTTTCGCAGATTTGGCTGATTAGATTCCCATTTTTTCAGCAAATCCTGTAGGGTGCGTCAGATCAAAGCTTGTGGATTATTAATAACCGGACACGATCTGATGCACCGTACTCAACTACACACCGTTTTGCAATGTTTGGCTAACAGTAAATCCTCGAAACTAAAGCATTTCTCAACCCGAACAGTAATTTGTGCAAAATATTACTCGCAGCCCAGAAAAAAAATAAATTCCTTAAAACACTTGACAAACTGGGGAACATATGGCAATGTAGTAACTCGTGACCGATGCGGAACTGGCGGAATTGGTAGACGCGCATGATTCAGGTTCATGTGGTGCAAGCCTTCCGGGTTCAAGTCCCGGGTTCCGCATTCCAAAGGCAGAAGGAAGTTTGGGGTTAACCCGATACAGGCAATAACCCCATTCGCTCTGCTGAATTAAACAATGCTGACAAGTATTCAAAACCCCCTAGTTAAAGAAATCCGCAAGCTCCACAGCTCGAAGGGACGCAGGGAACAACAATTATTTTTACTCGAAGGGACGCACTTGCTCGAAGAAGCTTGCGCGGCAAAATACCCGCTAGCAACGGTTTGCTGCACTCCCGAATGGCTGGAGGATCACGGGAAACTTTGGGAGCAAGTTGGTAATTTAGCCGATCGCACAGAATTAGTAAGTGCAAAAGTGTTAGAGTCGATCGCCACTACAGTCCAACCCGACGGCATTGTCGCCACCGCACCCCGCACTGCAACAGATCCCGCAAAATTGTCAACTTTAGGAATAGCCCTAGAAACAATCCAAGATCCCGGCAACTTGGGGGCGATCGTCCGCACGGCTGCGGCTGCTAATGCCGACGGTTTGCTGCTGAGCCCTGAGTGCGCCGATTTAGACCATCCCAAAGTGCTGCGCGCCTCGGCAGGAGCTTGGTTTAAGCTGCCAATGGCCGTCAGTCCAGATTTAACCGCCGAAGTCTCCGCGTATAAAAATCGAGGAATGCAAATTTTAGCAACTGTCGCCGGGGCCAGTTTAAGTTATTGGGAAGTAGATTTGCGAGTGCCGACTCTGATAGTTTTGGGCAACGAAGGCTCTGGTTTGTCGGAAGAATTGAGGAGTTTGGCCGATCGACAAATCCAAATTCCCCTGAGTCGTGGCGTAGAATCTTTAAATGTGTCGATCGCCGCAGCCCTCATCATGTACGAAGCTCAACGGCAAAGAAGTCAATCGATTTTAGATTTTAGATTTTAGATTAAAGAATTGAAGCATTGATCCCACGGATAAATTCGGGGGCAAGTTTATCGGATACAGGTTTTTTATTTCTGGACGGATGAATCACGTGGCGGGTATCCTGGATGCTTTCGGTCATTAGTTATTAGTCATTAGTTATGAGTCATTATCTGTTGGGGCGGGTTCATCAATATCTGTAACTTCATATTCAGGGCAGCCACGGGGGCTGCCCCTACAAGATAATGAAACAGCCCTGCCCCTCTACCAATCTCCCCCCTGAGATGTGGCGGCTTTTGTTTATATTGATGCAAACTGTAAAGCCAGGAAAGCGGGTACTCTCGTATCAACAGTCCAGCCTGGTATGAAATAAATATGAAGAAGTGTAGCCAATTGCTCTCACAAATGTTAAGATTCTTAACATAACGTAGTATTGTGCACGCCCCAACCAAAACCTAACCTGAGACGGTGCTGACTGGGAGTAGTAGCTAGCTACCATAAAATTAAGCCTCTTTAAATGGAAGGAAAGCGCAAGTCCCCGCCCGCTTTCCTTCCCAGCTAAAGCTAGGGGTTTGCGACTACCGCAAACCTTTAGAGGCACAGATCCTCAGCGGGAAAAGCTCATGAAAACTCTTAAGTCCTCAGATACAGATTCTGTTCGCGCTTACTTGCGGGAAATCGGCCGCGTTCCCTTGTTGACCCATGAGCAAGAAATACTCTATGGGAAACAGGTACAGCGCTCAACCGCACTGCATCAGGAGAAAAATATTTTAGCCGAAGAGTTAGGCCGCGACCCGACGGCGGCTGAATGGGCACAGGCAGTTGGGCTGTCTGAGGCACAGTTGCAGCGGACGATCGAAAACGGGGAAAGGGCAAAGCGCCAAATGGTGGAAGCGAATCTCCGCCTGGTAGTGTCTGTTGCCAAAAAATATATCAAGCGCAACGTAGATTTACTGGATCTAATTCAGGAAGGCACGATCGGGATGCAGCGGGGAGTAGAAAAATTTGACCCGACTAAGGGCTACAGATTTTCTACTTATGCTTATTGGTGGATTCGTCAGGCAATTACCCGGGCGATCGCCGAAAAAGGCCGCACCATCCGCTTACCGATCCACATCACCGAAAAGCTCAACAAAATTAAAAAAGCTCAGCGCCAACTTGCTCAACAGCTTGGTCGCGCGGCCACGGCTGCTGAATTGGCATCCGAGTTAGAGTTGACTCCCAAACAGATTCGCGAATATCTCGATCGCGCGCGCCTGCCACTTTCCCTGGACTTGCGCGTGGGAGACAATCAAGATACAGAGTTGGGCGATTTGTTGGAAGATACGGGTACTACGCCAGAAGATTTTGCCCTGCAATCTTCCCTGCGGACTGACTTAGACCAGCTAATGGCGGAACTGACTCAGCAACAGCGAGAAGTGCTCGCCTTGCGGTTCGGTTTAGAAGACGGGCAAACCTTAACTTTGGCCAAAATAGGCGATCGTCTCAACATCAGTCGGGAACGAGTGCGGCAAATAGAACGGGAAGCTTTGACCAAACTCCGCAAGCGCAAGCAAGATATCAACGATTATCTAGCCAGCTAGGTAGATTGGGGATTGGCGATCGGGTTCCCCCCCTGGCAATCCCCAATCTAAAATCGTAAAAACCGCCGCTTTTAATTCGGTTGTGCCCACTTGGTTGCTATGACTGTCCTGCTACATTAGTAATTACTTAGTAATAAAGATCAGCAGCGATCAGATAAGGGTTATTTAATTTAACCGCCCGCGTCTAACATAACAAGCTGTATCTGAAACGGAGGTACTCGTGAGCAACTCATCTAATAAATCCCCAGAATTCTTTGAAGAAGACGGAGAAAATGCCAACTTATTATGGCAATACGTGCAGTCAATGGCTCCCGACACAGTTTCTCAGTTGTCTAAGCCGACTTCTCACGAAGTGTTTCAAGTAATGGAGCGAAATATTGTTGGACTATTGGGGAATTTGCCTTCGGAACACTTCGGGGTGACAGTGACTACCAGTCGCGAACATTTGGGTAGATTGCTCGCCTCAGCTATGATTAGCGGTTATTTTCTCAAAAATGCCGAACAGCGAATGACTTTTGAAAAGTCCATACAAGCCAGTGAGAGACATGGCTCGGACGATTAGTAGATTATTAACATTTAAGTGATCCAAGTGTCAAGCCCCCCCTCGCAAGATGGGGGCTTAATATTTTAGATTTTAGATTTTAGATTTTAGAGGGTTGATTTTAGATTTTAGATTTTAGAGGGTTGATTTTAGATTTTAGATTTTAGAAGGTTGATTTTAGATTTTAGATTTTAGATTAAATAATTGAATAATTATTGATATTATTCTTACATTCCCAATTCCCAATTCCCCATTCCCCATTCCTAATTAATATGTCTGTTTCTCCTGTTGCCCACAAAGTTATCGGCGTTGCTGCAATCTGGAACGATCGCCAACAAATTTTGATTGACAAGCGCCGACAACATGGACTGCACGGGGGTTTCTGGGAGTTTCCGGGCGGAAAAATAGAGCCTGGGGAAACAATCGAAGCTTGCATAGAACGGGAAATTATGGAGGAGTTGGGGATTGTCGTAGAAGTTGGCGATCGCCTGATTACAATTGACCACGACTACACTAAATTTACAGTTAGGCTCTACGTGCACCACTGCCGCTACGTCAGTGGGGAACCGCAAACGATCGAATGCGAGGAAATTCGCTGGGTGACACTCGATGAAATTGACCAATTTACTTTTCCCAAAGCAAACGAACAGATTATTGCTGCACTGCGGAAAAGTTGAGCTGTATACCAGAAATAAGAAGCAATAAGCAATCTTCCGCAAGGGTTTTAGGAATTAAAAACGTCCTAACCGTCGGGCGCGGTTGCTGTAATATCAAATTCGGTTGCTACTGACAACTGACAACTGACAACTGACAGCTAAGTTTTATTTTTGGACGGGCAGAGTAAAGTGAAAACAACTGCCTCTATCGGGTACAGAGTCTACCCAAATTTGACCGTAGTGGGCGCGGATGATGCCTTGACACAGAGACAGCCCAATGCCGTAACCGTCTGTTGATTTATCTCGCTGCAAGCGAAAGCTGTCTTCAAAAATGCTGGCGCAATCTTCTTCAGGAATTCCCGGCCCGCTGTTGCAAATGCTGACTTGAACTTTGTAAGCGGTGCGGTGGAGAATTGAAAGATTAACAGTTCCTTGGTCTGGGGTGTACTTGCTGGCGTTGTCAAGCAGGTTGACTATGACTTGTTTGATGCGATCGGGATCGGCATAAACCAAGGGCAAATCTGCGGGAATGTCTGTTTCTAAGTTCAGACTTTTCGCCTGAAATTTGTCTTGAAACTGCAAGATTACATCTTGACAAATCGCCCCCAGTTCGATTCTTTTTGGTTCAATGTGGAGTTGAGCGTTTGTACCCCGGGCTGCTTGCAGGATATCTGTAATCATACGATCGACAATTCGGATTTGGCGGCGGGCTTGTTTCATCAAATGAGCCGCCAGACTCGGCGTCAAACGCGACTTTTCCCCCTCCTTCACCTTCTGACTTGACTCCAAAGTCTCCAAAGCCAAAGATGCTGCCGTCAAGGGATTACGCAAGTCGTGAGCTAGCATCGCAATAATCCGGTCTTTCAACTGCAACTGCTCTTGCAGGTGTTCTTTTTCCTGTTTGAGGCGAAAAACTTCATCGGAAAGCTGCACAAGTTCGGCCGCGCAAGCAACGGAATAGATGGGTTTTGGGTTATTCAGAGTTTCCGCAAGAGTTGCGGCCGACTGCTGCTGAGCAGCGTATTCTTCTACAGAACGCTTCCACCGGGGCCACCAGTGTTCGAGTTGGGCGATTAAATTGCTGCCGGCGAGAGTTTGTCGCGGATCAGGATGAATTTTGAGCAGCGAGGGAGTGGCTACAAGTTTAAAGTGTTCGGCTAAATCGGGCTGTTCTCCTACGTCGATGATTTGAAGCTCAAAGTCGCACTCTGCCTTCAAATCCTTTAGGGACTTGCGGATGTGTCTGGTCTGTTCCCGGGAAGAGGGACGCTTGTCTACGAACAGCAAAAGCTGTAAAAGCGGTGCGGAATTGGCCGCCTGTTCGAGAGAACAGTCAGTGCCGCTGGTGCCTGGTGTTGGATGGACGCTGTTGAGCTTTTCGATCGGGTGAAAATAATTGAGCATTGCCTAGCCGAGTTATTTCACTTCTACTTTAATTTAATACTTACTTTAGATTTATGCTATTGTCCGATAATTTCATTACGGCGGGCAGATGATATTTTTGAGATGGAAGAAAAATGAGTCGCTGCGGGTGGTGGTTCAAGTGGCGGCCGCCTTTTTTGTGCTGTGCCTGTTGCTGACGCTGCACCGCTACTACAGCTTTTACGCTACTTACGACCAAGGCATTTTCAATCAACTTTTTTGGAACGGCACTCGGGGTCACTTGTTTGAGAGTTCCCTCTCTTCGGCTTTGTCCACTAATGTCGTTCACCAAAATCAGCTCCCGGAAGTATCTTACTACCGGTTGGGGCAGCATTTCACCCCGGCGCTAATGCTGTGGCTGCCAATTTACTCGCTGTTTCCCTCGCCCGTCACTTTGACGGTGTTGCAGGTGACTTTAATTACAGCGGCTGGAGGAGTGCTCTATGCTCTCGCCAGACACTATCTGGAACCGAGGCTGTCGGCGACCATTGTTGTGAGCTATTACTGCGCTAACGCCGTCATCGGCCCGACTTTGGGCAATTTTCACGATATTTGTCAAATGCCGCTGTATGTCTTTGGCTTGCTGCTGGCGATGGAGAAGCGCTGGTGGCCGCTGTTTGGGATTCTGGCAACTTTAATTTTGGCCGTGCGAGAAGATGGGGGAGTTGTTTTATTTGGCGTCGGAGTTTACCTGATTTTGAGCCGGCGCTACCCGAGGACTGGTTTAGCAGTCTGCATACTCAGTTTTGGTTATATGATCGTCCTGACCAATCTGATTATGCCTTTGTTTTCTGCTGATATATCCCAGCGGTTTATGATGGAGCGCTTCGGTCAATATGCCGATGGAGATGAAGCTTCTACTCTAGAAATTATTTGGGGAATGGTGAGCAATCCCTGGCGGTTGGTGGCTCAGTTATTTACGCCGTTTTTTGGTAAGATTAGATACCTGCTTGGCCAGTGGTTGCCATTAGCTTTGGTTCCTGCTTTCGCGCCTGCGTCTTGGATGATAGCTGGATTTCCGCTGCTGAAGCTATTTTTAGCGAAAGGAGAGTCGGTGCTGGCGATTAATATTCGCTATGCGATGACTGTGGTTCCAGGGCTTTTTTATGGGGCGATTCTGTGGTGGGCCCAGCGTCAAAAGGAAGAAGATAGAATGGTGAAAGAGGAAAGAATGTTTTTGCGTTTTCCTTCTGCTTTATTTCCTCTGCCTTCTTCTTCAAATTTTCGCCGCTTTTGGGGGTTTTGCATCTGTTTGTCGCTATTTTTTACCTTCACTTCTAACCCAAATCGGACTTTTTCTTTGATTTTGCCCGATGCGATCGATCCTTGGGTGCAGGTTCCTCTTGTCAGACAATGGCAGCACGTTTTGCAAGTGCGGCCGCTGTTGGCTCAAATTCCTGCTGATGCTAGCGTGGCAGCGACGAATACTATTGTGCCGATTTTGTCAAGCAGGCGGGAAATTCTCAGGTTTCCGATGTTTGAACTCCGCAATGATGCGGGGAAGGCAGTGAAGATGCAATATGTAATTGCCGATTTGTGGCAGTTGCAGCAGTATCAGGCTGCGTTTCGCGGGGAACGGGGACAGTTGCGGGAGATCGTACCAGCGATCGATCGAATGTCCAAATCAGGAGAGTACGGAATTGTTGGCTTTGAAGACGGCGCGATTTTGATGCGTCAGGGTGCTGTTTCTAATTCTGCATCTGCTGCTGCTTGGACCCGTTTTCGGCGCGAATTGGAGCCGATTTTGAAGAAACGCTAAGCGGGTAGACGCGATCGCCATTGCTTCCCTCAGTGGCTCAAATCTTGAGGAAACCTGTTTTTTTCAGGTAATGGCGATCGAGCAATTTCATGCAAAAACCAGATTTAGGCATGATTTTCTGTCTTTGTTGCTGCCAAAAGTCAGGCATTGGGCATCAACTTACGCTTAACTTAAATTTAAGGGTGATAATTATACAATAAATCTGTTAATCCTAAACATTAAGTTATATAAATTATTTGGAGGGAGAAAGATGAAAATTTTGGTTTTGGCATGGGAGTTCCCTCCCAGAATCGTAGGCGGTATCGCCCGCCACGTATCGGAACTATATCCAGAATTGGTGAAGCTGGGGCACGACATTCACTTAATTACAGTAGAGTTCGGCCATGCGCCGATGTACGAAGTGGTAGAAGGAATACGTGTGCATCGGGTGGTTGTGGGGCACGCCAAGGACTTTTTTCACTGGGTGGCGAACCTCAACCAAAGCATGGGCCACCAAGGCGGAAAACTGATGCTTGAGGAAGGCCCCTTTGATATCATCCACGCTCACGATTGGTTAGTGGGAGATGCGGCGATCGCCCTGAAGCATACCTTTAAAGTACCGCTAATTGCCACCATCCACGCCACCGAATACGGGCGCTTCAACGGCATCCACAATGAAGGGCAGCGCTACATTCACACCAAGGAAAACGACCTCGCTTACAACGCTTGGCGAGTAATTGTTTGCAGTGATTATATGCGGCGGGAAGCCGAACGGGTACTATCGACTCCGTGGAATAAAATAGAGGTAATTTACAACGGAATTAGACCAGATAAAAAGCCCCGCTGGCACGAATTTGACGCGATGGGTTTCCGTCGCCAGTTTGCTGCTGATGATGAGAAAATTGTCTATTATGTAGGAAGAATTAGCTATGAAAAAGGCATAGGTGTATTTCTAAATGCTGCACCTAAAATAATTTGGGAAATGGGGGGTAAAGCGAAAATAGTAATTGTTGGCGGCGGCAATACAGACCATCTCAAACATTTAGCTTGGCATTTAGGAATTTGGAATAAGTGTTATTTTACTGGGTTCATGTTTGAGGAACATCTGGACAAATTCCAGACGGTGGCTGACTGCGCGGTTTTTCCCAGTCTTTACGAACCTTTTGGGATTGTAGCGTTAGAAAGCTTTGCTGCAAGAGTGCCTGTGGTCGTTTCGGATGCGGGCGGACTTCCAGAGGTGGTGTTGCACACTAAAACTGGCGTTGTTACTGAGGCAAACAATCGGGATTCTTTGGCATGGGGAATTTTGGAGGTATTGAAAAATCCGGGTTACGCACAGTGGTTGGTTGACAATGCTTATCAGGATTTGGAACGCCGGTTTAGTTGGCCGAAGTTGGCAATAGAAACCGAGTGGGTTTATGAACGGGTGGTGGGGGAAAGGGCTGAGGTTGATTGGTAAGAATGCTGACTGTTGACGGTGAGTAGAATATCAAGTTTTTTTGTTGCAAATATTAAGGAATTGTAACACAATGATATATATACACTCGACCTCAGCTTGAGCGCACTCAGAAGATTTAAAGGGAATTAGCATCTTGAATATTTTTAGGGACATCGATCCCCAACCCAGACGCAGCTTGCTGACTTTATTCACCGCAGGGCTGCTATTCTGGTCAAGTTTGGCTTCGCTGCTGCCAACTTTGCCGCTGTACGTTCAATTTGTGGGAGGCACAAAACAGCAAATTGGCTTTGTGATGGGTGCATTTGCGATCGGACTTTTGCTATCGAGGCCACCGTTGGGTAAAATAGCCGACAGCAGGGGGCGAAAACAAGTTTTGCTTCTAGGTGCGTCAGTCGCTGCGATCGCCCCTTTGGGCTACCTGTTAGCTCAATCTATCCCCTTACTGTTACTTATTCGCGTTTTTCACGGCATTAGTATCGCCGCTTTTACTACAGCTTATAGCGCTTTGGTAACAGATTTATCGCCGCCAGGAAAGCGGGGCGAATTAATCGGTAACATGAGCTTGGTGAATCCTATTGGTTTAGCAGTTGGGCCGGCTATTGGCGGATTTGTGCAAGCTTGGGTTGGTTATACTCCTTTGTTTGCGATGTCCGCGGCTTTCGCTGCAATGGCTGTATTTTTTACCTGCAAAATTGCGGAACCTAATTTTGCAGATTTAACAAAATCGGACTCGCTATCTGAGGACAAAAATAGCCAAAAATACTGGAAAATGCTCTGGAATCCGAGAGTGCGGATTCCGGCTTTAGTGTTATTGGTAGTTGGTTTAGTATTTGGAACTTTGAGCACTTTTATGCCTTTGTTTATCCAAGAAACCAAGGCTAATTTGAATCCTGGATTATTTTATTCTACCGCGGCTATCGCCAGTTTCGGTATACGGTTAATCACGGGACGGGCTTCGGACAAATACGGTCGCGGCTTGTTTATTTCTGGCGGCTTAATCTGTTATGCCGTATCGATGTTATTGTTGTATTTTGCTAACAACAGCAGTGCTTTTTTAATAGCAGCTTTGGTTGAAGGTTGCGCCGGCGGTACTGTTTTACCGATGATGGTAACGCTGATGTCGGACAGGTGCGAACCTCATGAAAGGGGTCGCTTATTTTCGTTGTGTATTGGCGGATTTGATTTAGGAATTGCGATTGCTGGCCCGACTTTAGGCTTTGTTGCTGAACAAGTTGGCTACAGAAATATGTTTGGTTTTGCTGCTGGCCTTGCTGGCTTGGCTTTGCTGGTTTTTATTACTCAGTCTAGCAAGGGCTTGTCTAATTCGATGAAGTTTGCGATCGGTCGAGGCAAAGATATTTATGCTTTGAATCAGTAAACGTACCAAATTAAAAAAGTTATGAGTTTTAAGTGGTGAGTTGGATTAATTTCTTAATTCAAAACTCAAAACTCAAAATTCATAACTTTTAGTAGTGGGCTTGGAGGGATTCGAACCCCCGACCTCATGGTTCGTAGCCATGCACTCTATCCAACTAAGCTACAAGCCCCTGTTGAGTTAAGATTTAATCTAAAGTTGATTAAGTTCTTTTCTCACAGAATCTAACATTAACACCATTACCAAAATAATGCAAGACCTTTCGCAAACTTTTTCTAAATTGCCCGATCGCACACAGCTAACTCACCTCGACAACAGCGGGGAAGCCCAAATGGTGGACGTTTCAGCGAAGGTGGCGACTGTGCGGCAAGCTGTGGCGGCTGCCAGGGTGCGGATGTTACCGGAGACGTTTGCGGCGATTGAAGCGGGGAATGCGCCGAAAGGCGATGTGTTGGGTACTGCAAGGCTGGCTGGAATTATGGCGGCGAAACAGACTGCACATTTGATTCCTCTGTGTCACCCTCTGCCGCTGAGTAGCGTGGAGGTGCAGGTGATGCCGGATGCTGGGTTGCCGGGGTATCAAATTCGGGCGACGGTGAAAATTAAGGCGGAAACTGGGGTGGAAATGGAGGCGCTGACGGCGGTTTCGGTGGCAGCGCTGACTTTGTATGATATGGCGAAAGGATTGGAAAAGTCGATCGCCATTGAGTCGATTCGCCTGGTGAGTAAAAGTGGCGGCAAGTCTGGAGACTATGAAAATGTAGAGGCATAAGTTTCCTGCCGAAAGAGGGATGCAGCATTCAAAAAGCTGCACTTATGATTAAAATAGGCACTGAACTACTAATATCAAGTGAAAAACTATGCCTCCTCGTTGGCCCCGCAAACCCGATCGCAATGATCCAGAGTACCGTCGCTTAGATGACCGGATGAATTTTGCTATCCACGTCGGTCTTTTTTCTGCTACCAATTCTGGTTTGTGGTTTGTTCACAATTTGCAAAAGGCTGATTGGCCTTGGGCAATTTCGGTAACGGGTGGATGGGCTCTAGTAGTTTTGGCCCACGCGATTTACCATTTTGCGATCGCCGATTATTCGCCCCTCACCAAAGATTCTGGCTGAAGGCAGTTGGCGACGATTTGTTAAGTCTTTCGATTGATAACAAATAACTTTCGGCTTTTTTGATATGGCTAATACTACACAGGCGATCGAATCCTTAGCAGCCGAAATCGGCGAAAATGTCTACATTGATATTGCCAAGTGGCATTTGTATCTCAATGATGCTCACCTGCATACCGTTGTTGCCCAACAACTTTATTCGATGCTGGAAGATGGCGATTTAGATGCTGACAAAGTTGGACAAGTTTTGCAAGGAATTCCAGTCAAGTTGGGCGGCGGCAAGCGGGAAGTGCCACTGGCAGATTTAATTCCGATGCAGTGTCAAGTTCAATTGATGGATGTTCTTGAGGAATTTCAGCGGAAGATGTAAAGAAAAGGGCGGGTTTTGTAAGGAGATTGTGGGCGTTGTGTCTGGTATTTCGCCCTTAACCCGCCCCGACAATTTTATTTGCGAAAACGTCCCCGAATGCGATCGACAAACATATCAACTTCCGGCAACTTCATTTGACTGACAAACAGGGCAAAAACCCCTAACCCTACAAAACTTGCCACACTCAACTGCACTAATTGAATTACCAAACCTTCAGTACCCAAAACTCTTTGACAGCCTTGCAGAGTAGCCAAGGTAACGAAAGCAGTTAGACAACTGCCAGAAGTTAACCCCAGAAAAGGTAAACTCCACTGCCCCCAAGGCAGACCACCCAGCTTTTTATCTAAAAAGTACAAAAGCATAATCATCGAAATAAGATTCACTCCCACCGTCGCCAAAACTAATCCGGGCGCGCCAAAGGCTCCTACCAACAAATAATCCAAAAGAGCGTTTAAAAAGATATTGATAATACTGATGCGAAAAGGCGTTTCTCCGTCTCCCAAAGCGTAAAATACCCGTACCACAACGTCGCGTCCTAAGTACACAAACATTCCAATACTGTAAGCCATCAATATCGGCGTGACAAACTCCGAGGCTGACCGATCAAAAGCATAGCGTTCGTAAACCACGCGGACGATCGGCCCGGCAAGTGTTACCATTAAAGCGCTCAGGGGCAGCATCGTCAGGGCCGTCAAAATTAAAGATTGACGAATTCGATCTTTTAATTCCGGCCAATCTCTCGGATCGGTGAGGCGAGAAAATATGGGTAGAAATGGCACTAAAATTACATTAGAAATAATGCCTAAAGGCGTCATAACTAACAAGCCACTGTAACCCAAAGCAGAGGCAGCTTGAGGGATGTAGGATGCGAAAAATAGGTCAGTATAAACATTAATTTGTAGCATTCCTGATGATAAGGTCGCAGGAACCATCACCTTAATTACTTCTTGCACTCCCGGTCGTTTAAAATTAAACCGCAAGCGCAATGTTCCCAAGCCGGCGCGCCACTGCGCCGCTAGTTGCACTAACCACTGCAAAACTGCGCCCGCTAAAGTTCCCCAAGCTAACACTAAGCCGCCAATTAGTGCGTATTCTGGCTGAATAATTTTGTTTCCGAGTTGCAGTGCGAGAATCCCTAAACCGCTGACAAGTGCAACGCTAGAAAATAAAGGACTAATCGAAGGCAACCAGTACATATCGGCAGCGTTGAGAGTGCCGAAACCAATGCCGATTAAGCCTGAAAGTAACGCCATCGGCGCCATAATCCGAAATTGCTGGACGGCAATTGCTTTGATTTGTAAACCTTCTGCTGTCCTATTTAATCCCGGTGCCACCAAATCGATCGCCGGATCTGCAAAAATAATTAAAGCGACTGTTACCAACAGCAATATGCCCCCGACTAAGGTGGTGATAGTCTCGACTAAGGGTGCTGCTTCTTTTTTATCCCGGCGAGCTAAAACACTGACTATGGCGCTGTGAAATGGCCCATTAATCCCTCCCAGCAAAATAAATAAGAAACCAGGGATGACGTAGGCGTAGTTGTAGGCATCGACGGCGACACCGACTCCAAAGGCTGCGGCGATCGCAATTTGGCGCACCAATCCAAAGACTTTGCTAATTAGAGTGGCGACTGCGACAATGCCGGCAATCCCTGCGAGGGAACGAGAGGGCTTCTGTAATTGGGACACAAATGGTTACAAACGCTAGTGCTAAAAGGATTCACTTATTTTAATCGCGAATCGGGAGAATCATATCATGAACTCATAAAACTTCTAGGGGGAATTGCGCTGATACCAATTTTATCGATATTACTGACTTGCGGCAATTCAATAATCGATCGGGACTATGCGTCCTAACTACAAACCGCCGTTTCGTGCTATGATGCGTCAATCTAAAATCTACAATATACAATCTACTCTCTAAAAATGATGAAACAAATGAGTTGAGAAAAGCAGATAAATAACATAATAGTTGATAACGTATGATCGATTGTGTTAGCTCCCAGACTTATTTAAAAAGTGCGAACCCAGGTATTCGGTTATAGGTATAATCTACAATCTTCAATCGAGAATCTAAAATCTAAAATCTAAAATCTAAAATCTAAAATCTAAAATCGAATGACTGGCTTAATTTACAAATATCCTCCTCTTTTACCCGGAATTCTCATTAAACGTTACAAGCGATTTTTTGCAGAAATTGAACTAGATTCGGGAGAAATAATCACCGCGCACTGTCCGAATACTGGCCCGATGACTGGTGTTTACATTCCGGGCAATCCAGTGCTAGTATCTCCCAGCGACAATCCCAAACGCAAGTTAGCTTATACTTGGGAATTAATTAAAGTTTGCGACACTGTGCCAACTTGGGTGGGAGTTAATACTGGGCTGCCAAATCGAGTAGTTAAATTAGCTTTGGAATTGAAATTGTTTCCAGAGTTGGGCAATTACAGTTTAATTCAACCGGAGGTTGTTTACGGCACTGATAAAAAAAGTAGAGTGGATTTTTGGCTAACTGGTGAGGAAAAACCGATTTTTCTGGAAGTGAAAAATACAACTTGGGTAAAAGAGGAGTTAGCTTTATTTCCCGATACAGTGACGGAGAGGGGACAAAAGCATTTGAGAGAATTGATAGAAGTGGTGCGGCAGGGTTCGAGGGCTGTAATGCTGTATTTTATTAATCGCGGGGATTGTACGGATTTTGCTCCGGGGGATAGTGCCGATCGCCTTTACGGAGAATTGTTCAGACAGGCGATTAGTGAAGGTGTAGAGATTTTGCCCTGTCGCTTTGATGTGACACCGGAAGGCATTCGCTATTTGGGGTTAGCAAAACTCGATCTACTAACCCCTAAATGATTGATTAGTTTAAATTGCCTGCATTTCTCGATCGATTTCGACACTAGCCACGCCCGGTACGCTCTTTAGTCCTTCTAGCTTCGATTGAGAAACTTCTCCAGTAATGATGCCAGTAACAGTTAGCACCTGCTCCACTTTCATTCCCGCCGATTCTAAGGCAGTGACAACCGATTGAATTACCGATATGTTTTGGTCGTCAACAGTCACTATGATGCGCTGTACTTGTTCGTCAGACATATTTAGCATCCTTTGGAGCAAATCCATTGCGGTATTGTAAATTGTCTTCTGTTAAATCCCCGCAGCACTTTAAGCCTGCGGAGATTTGGATATTCTTCATTACGGAGCTTCTACTAAGCCACTTCCGACACGAGTATTTGGCAACGGTAGCGCCATAGCATAGGCAGTCAGCAATTGCCAAAGTTCAGCACCTCGTTTACCAGTCGATTCGGCATACAGGGCCGCGATGCCCGCTACGTGAGGTGTAGCCATGCTAGTGCCATTGTAAGCAGCATAACGCCCTTTATTCATAGGCACTGATGAGTATACTTTCACTCCTGGAGCGGCGATATCAACTTTAGTTCCTTGAATTAGCTCAGAGGTAGCCGAGAAGTCAGCCACTTGGACGCAGTTATCGATCGCTGCAACAGCCATAATCGACGGGCTATTGGCTGGTTGTCCGACGGTTCCTCCGGTTCGTCCGTTATTGCCTGCGGCTGCCACGATCAGACACCCATTTTGCAGTGCTCGGCGGCCGACAGTTTCGTAAGCAGTAGACGGTGTTCGAGTGGTGTTTCCTAAAGACATCGAGATCACTTGACACCCATTAACGATCGCCCATTCCATCCCAGCCAGAATCCAGGCACCAGCGCCACTACCGGCATTGCTCAACACTTTACCGACATAAATGGTCGATTTGTGAGCGATCCCGTACCTGCGGCCGTTAAGATCCTTGAACCCGCAGGCTGTCCCGATGCAGTGGGTACCATGACTGTTGCCATCTTGTACGTCCTCCCCTGGTACGAAAGATTGCGATACGATCGATCGACCTGCGAAGTCGGGATGTAATAGATCCATCCCCGTATCCAGCACCGCAACTTTGATTCCATTACCAGTCAACAGAGACTTCATCGCCTTCGTTGCCTTCAGACCCCAAGTAAACTCGGTATCATCAGCAAAACATTCTTGTTTCTGGATGTCTGCTACCTCTGTATTAGTGGCTTTGTCGTACAGGTTATCCACCGCATCGCGATAGCCCCGCAGGTAGTCTGCCGACAACCCATCGCCAATCACGTAGAAGGTGCTCTCCGGCTCGATCGCCAGAATAGCCGAATCCTCTCCCGCTGAGGTCATAATGCTGCTGAAAGCCCCTTCGTCTAAGGAAACAACGGCCACGCCGAGAGTAGGAAACACCGCTCCCCCTGCTGCTGCAATTTGGCTCAAGTCTAGAGCAGAGTCGGGGAAATCGGCAGCATTTGCCAGGCCTCTGATGCCAGTTTGGTCGCTCAGGAGGTCTAATCCTTCTATCACTGCATCTTCGCGGAAAGTAATAATGTAACGCCCTGTTGTTTCATCGGCTTGGGCAGTTTCTGGGATGGGAAAACTAGGTTGTTCAGACATAAAATACCTCTAATTTAGTGTTAGATAATGCGTTGAGTTGGCAAAGAGATTTATGGAATTCCCAGGCTGTGACTTGTCAAGAAACAGCCCTGTATTTAATCCATGCTTCTAAGGGTTGAATACGAAATAGTCAGCATAGAGCCGAATCAGGCTGTGTTCCCACTCGATGTTGACCCAAATCTTGACTACACCATTTTGTGGGGAAACGTTATGGAGAGTATATCGAGCCTCACCGATCTTCTTTCCAGCCGTGGTATTTGGAGAAACACCTTCGCCGATCGCAACGAAGACGAGAGAGTTGGGTGTGATTAACCCCCAATTAAGAGGCAAGATGTGCTGTCCTTTCTTGAATCCCCAGTCATGGCGATAAGCGTAGCCATTACCAAACAATATTGCGGGCGAAGCTCCATCTTGAGGCGCGCCCAGTTGACGCACCTCTTCAAGGTTAGCCTCTTGGCTTTCCTGAATTGTGGGAAGCTCTAGCTGAGAATTCGATACAAAAATTTCTGTGCTAGAAGACATAGTTTGTTTCCTTGTTATTTAACGTTAATGGCAAGTAGTTTCTCACTATATGCCGAAGCTGAATAACTGCTTTCTATCTCATAATTATCCAAATTAATTTGGCAAGCAATACGACGATCCGCGTATATGATTATGAAGATATTGCAACAAGTTACGTAACTGTTACGATTCCTATTAGACTTCTCCATAAAAGGCAGTCTTGAACAGGTAGGATGCCTGTTCCACAATGATTATTGGAGAGGTCTACTTGGATAGATTGGTCAAGTTAAATTTAGAATAAAAATTTAACTTGACAACGCCACTGAGAATTATGCTGTCAAATTCAGCGTAAAATTGTCGTAACTGTTAATATCAAGCAACCGGAAGCCTACATTAGTTGCCTGCGTGCTGCTTGTCCACTCACACCAGTCAAATGCTTGTGGAGGGACAGGCCTTACGTAAGGCCCTGACCAATTTGCTCCGTTATCGGCCTCGGCATAGTAGCAGTAGTAGCGATTCAGACTACGCAAACTACCCCCATATACCACTTTGCATTCGCCAGGATTGAGCCGCCACCAACCTTTTTTTGCCCAATCCCCACCATCTGGGCAGTTGGGACGATAGTACATAATAGCTACCCAAACACCAGATGTATATTTGTTGCAAATTGTGAGCATATTCCACCTCTTACAATGAGTAATTGCCAATGAATACGGTTCTATTTCCCTGTGTTGGAACGGGTAAATTCAGGTAAAACTTCTTTGTTTTCCACAGAGAACATTGATGATGCACGTAGGGTGTGAAGCAATGTTTGGTTTTCGATGCCCGGTTTAGCATCTGATTGCCCTTCGCGAGCTGTCGAATCTTGTTTCAGGGCACCGACATCAACAAAATCGACTGTTGCATCTTCTTGGCTTTTTTGAGGTAAAACTTCTTTGTTTTCCACAGAGAAGATTGATGATGCGCGTAGCGTGTGAAGCACTGTTTCATTTTCGATGCCCGGTTTAGCATCTGATTGACCTTCGCGAGCAGCCCCATCCTGTTTCTGAACACCGAAATCGACAAAATCGACCGTTGCGTCTACATTATTGGTTTCCATTTTTACCTCCGTAGTGGATTTTTGTTTGGCACAGGTTACAGGCTCCGTGTAGCGTTTGATCTCATATTCTTCTACATAAAGTTGGGCAACAATACGACGATCCGCGTATAGGATTATGAAGATATTGCAACAAATTCCCCGCTGAACAACCCCAATTTTTCCAGAGCAACCATCACAGCAGCCGTCCGGGTTTGTACGCTTAGTTTCCCGTAAAGATGCTCCAGATGTTTTCGGACTGTTCCTTCACGGCAACCAAGAATTTTAGCAATTTGGGCATTACTTTTATCTTTGGCAATCCAGAAGAGAACCTCTGCCTCCCGTTGGGTAAGTCCTAACAATGTCAGACCACAAATAGATAATCCTTGCAGTTCTTGTTCCTCTAACAACAAGAGATATTGCTCTCCAATGGGATCGGGAACCAGACGGACGCTCAACTGTTTTCCGGCTTGCTGAATGTACAATGGTAAACAGCTAGATGGAATATCGCCGTTGAATGTAAGTCGCGATATCTGTTGGTTGAACCAATGTTGTAATAGTTCTGGCAATGAGTGCGGGGCGCGGGATAAAAAATACTGGTTCAACAGTTGTTCGGCGCGTTGAGTCATGAATTGCACCTGCCCTGCAATCTCCACAACTATCGCCCCTACCCGATCCAAGATTTGCTTAACTAATACCTTAATGAAATTATCTGACTCTGTGTTAGTGCGATCGCCTAAAACTTCGAGAGTATAATTTTGGTAGCAATTTTCGTAACTTTTGGCCTCAGCTTTTGCTGCTGGGAATTTATCAATACCTTCAGATGTCAACATAACTGCGCGCTGACGTTTTGGTGTCTGTGAATTCATGGGAAATATCTCCATTGGCATACAGGGTGAGAATGACGAAACCAGATACCCTTGCGGTGGGGGTATCTAGCTCATTTCACTCTTGTTCAGGTCTACAACTGTAGAAATGCACTCTGAATTTTTTTGACAGTCCCTGATTTAAATTGCTTTTCTTAAGTAATCACTAACAATAACAGTCACTAGCTGTTAGTTACCAGTCGCATAATCGAGTGACTTGCAGAAATTTTATTTTTGTGTTAATCCAAGTAGAGGCTATTGTAGAGATTAGTGGCGAAAAAGAAAGTGACAGTCAATCGATTTTAGATTTTAGATTTTAGATTTTAGATTGAAGAAAGCGACCCCAGGGATTTATCCGGGGGCTTGTACACTGGTTGTTTTCGGTCAGGACAAAATTTTACTATTAAATTCGCCAAAGATAAATTTATACAGGGGAGACGATCGCACTTATGGAAAAAATGCGATCGCTGCCAACACCTAGCCCTGTAAAAAAAACCTAGCTGTTTCTTAATCTGGAAGGCAAACCAGCCTAATCGGCCAATAGCAAGGGCAACAATATTGCTAGGTTATGGCGCTGCTTCGAGAATGCTGAGTGCGTTGATGCAGGTTGCTTTTCCAAACCTGATTTGACTGGTGAATCGGCCAACTTGAAGATAGGTAAAAATGCCGTGCGTACCAGTATAGCAAATCGCCCTAAGAAGGGCGCGGTGAATTACGTCATGAAATATACTAATTGGTGATGGTAAAGTTGGTTAAACATCAGCGAGCATCCTGGCTTTTCTGAGAATAAATGTAAGTACGGTTTCTTGTCGAGAAATAATGTCTGCTGTAACTTCCATTCCGGCTTGAATATGATACTGACAGCACTGTTGATCAGCAGATTGACTAATAGCCCGATCGCGCTTGACTAAATAAGTTCTTTGGGGTATAACAGTCACTTCATAGTAAGGCGGACTGTTATTTTCACCAGCAATGGCATCGGGTGCGATCGCGCTAACTTTCGCTTCTAGTACCCCGTAGTCGGGATAGGGATAGGCAGAAATCCGCAGGATAGATGTTTGACCGATCGCAATTTTACCAATATCAGGAGCGGCGACGCGAGCTTTGACGACAATCGCAGCATTAGCGGGAGCAATTTGAGCGATTGCCGCACCGAGTTGTGCAGTTTGTCCGGGATTTCGCAGATTCAGTTTGAGAATGGTGCCGTCTACGGGAGAACGAACGACACTTTTTGCAAGTTCGGTATCAATTTGTTTGAGCTCTTGGCGATCGCGATTGATTTGATTTTCGATGTCAGCGCGATTCTGAATCGAAACTAATTGTTCTTTTTTCAACGCTGCCAAAGCTGCTTCACCCTTGGCTTTTTCTTGAGCAATTCGCTGTTGGGCGATCGCCACGGGTGCACCACTGGGATTCAAGGCAGCTTCAACAACTTTCAATTTAGCTGCGGACACTTCAACAGCTTGTTGCTGCCTGTCAACGGTTTTTCTTTGGCTTTCAACTGCTTTTTTTTGCGCTTCTACGGCGGCTTTTTGCCCTGCTACGGCTTGTTCTTGCTGCTGTGCGGCAAGTTTCGTCTCCTCCAATAAATCCAGCGAAATAGCGCCTGTTTCTTGGATTGACTGATAGCGATCGCGCTTAGAAACGGCTGCTTTTAAATTTGCCTGGGCTGCCTTTAAATTTGCTGCGGCTGTTTGCAAGGAAGCCTGTTCTTTTTGCAATTCCGGCAGCGATTTTTCCCATTCCGACTGAGCTAATTGTAAATTAGCTTTGGCCGCTTCAACTTCAGCCAGCGAGGTAATTTGCCGTTCTCCATAGTCCCGCTGGCTGCGGCTTAAATCAGCTTGGGCAGAGGCAACTGCGCCTTCCATGGCCTGGGTTTCCGCTGCTAGGCGATCGTCTAAAGCGCTAATTTGAGCAGCAATTTGACGCAGTTGCAGTTGGTTTTGCTGGATATTTCCTTGCAGTTGGCTTTGTTTAGTTAAAAGTTGGGAAGAGTCGATCAGGGCGATCGTATCTCCTTGTTTGACAGCCTGATTTTCTTTGACTTGAATGCTTTTAACCGTGCCTGCTGTCGCCGCTTCTACAATGCGAATTTCACCAGCAGGACGGACGGTAGCGGGAACTCGGACGGTAACATTATATTTAGCGACAGCAGCAAGGGCGATCGCACCGCCAAAAGTTGCCAACAAAAATAATCCGCCCGCCGTTATCCAGCGGCTGATGGGCGGCAAGAATTCATCGGGTTTCGCAGTACGGAGAAAGTCAAAAGAAGAGTCATTAGTCATTAGTCATTAGTCATTAGTCATTAGTTAGTGGTTCGTGGCTTTCCAATAACGTCATGCCACCCACGCTTGCGGTTTCTCCAAGTGCAAGCGTGGGCGGCGTGGAGACTCATGAGTTTATTTTTGATGCTACTTAAGGTTCTTGAGGAGGAATAAAGTCTATACCGCCAAATGCCGGGTCTTGATTTATGTTATTCCGCCTCATAGTCACGACAAAAAAGTAGAGCCTAAAATCCCCAAATTGGTGAGTTTGTCTAACAAAAAAAGATGTATTGACTCTCAAGTTGCTAGGGTTAGAATTAGAACCCCACGCTGTACCAACTGCTATGGAGCTGCC
Source organism: Microcoleus sp. w1-18aA5 (assembly GCF_036701705.1). NCBI lineage: Bacteria > Bacillati > Cyanobacteriota > Cyanophyceae > Oscillatoriales > Microcoleaceae > Microcoleus > Microcoleus sp. w1-18aA5. The sequence continues at coordinate 175,869 of NZ_JAUPTE010000001.1, forward strand.
AGCGTTGCTATTGCGGTAAAAAAGGTGCGTCGTAATTTCAGCCAGATTTCCTGTACCATCCGTATCCCGGTAATAGACGCGATACCCTGTCAAATCGTTGTCGTTTGATGGGTTGGATACTGTTAACCTGTTGATTGGCAGCGGGCAGAAAAATCTTACTGTTCCTGTGGCATTATCATTGAAAATAAAAGCGCCGTTCACCATCCTGACCCTTGCGTCCGCAGTGTCACTTTCCGGGCGACAAGCACTAGCAGGAATAGTTGTTGCTAGAACATCTTGGTCATTGGCTACAGCGGCCCTAGGAAAGCTAAAAAGCGCCGCGATCGCTGTAAGAAATATGAGACATTTTAATTGCATCATAATCACCTCGTGCAGATATATCCCTGACAAATTGAATTTTTATCCTGTCTTGATTGCTAAGCGTTCATTGAAGGGCGAAAGGATAAACGGATAAATATTAAACTTATCCACCACATATCCCGATCGCCCTCAAACAGGACTTACGCACCCACTCTATACGTAGGGCAGTCTTCGGCCCACCTTGCCCCACAAATAGTGTAGAAATTACTCCATTGCGTAAGTCCTATTAAGCTACTCCTTTATTTTTGATTTCTACGCAAACAATCTCGCCTTTATTATCATCCCAACACACAAAATCGACATCATGCCGCGTGCGTGTAGTCGTAGCCCTCAGCGAAAGATTAGCTGAGTAGGTTCCTCCTGAGAATAATTCTTCCTTTTGTTCGTCTAACGGTACTGTGATTTCTCCCAAGAAAACAGTATCCAAGATGGACTTCGATAAATTATTGACTGGTGTTTTCGTAAACATTGTTGGTCTCCTTGATGTTATTTAACTAAATGAATTGGCGAAGAATAGAGCGCGGATATTAGCAGACAGCGCTGCCAATCCCATTGATTGCAAGTTTTTAGACCGCATACCGCGTTTTTTATTGGGTTCGGTACTCACATCTATTGGCAGAACATCCGAAAATTGACTAACGCTGGTAACTTGACCGCCTGCGATTAAATTGGCTTCTGGATCTGAAATATCCTGAAGTTCGCGATCGCTCAGCCAAGGACTCTAATTAAGCATTTCCAAGCCTCCTGTTACAATTACTATTGTTTTGCCTTGTTGGCTTGATTAAGAAAAGAAGGGAGAGCGATCGCACGTAAAGTCGCTAAATCAGCCCCGAACTCCTCTTGGAGACGCTGTAGCACCTGTAATTTCCCACCCGATATCGATTCTTGCTCGTGTTCGTTTAAATCCATCATTAGCGTATGTATTTTTTAACATCCAACACTGATTTTGATGAATTTTTAGTTTGGTGTTTGCGAAACATTTTTCTCCTCCCGAGTTTTCAAACAGACAAATTATGGGAGATGCGATCGCGCTAAGCAAAGGGATTGGCGAAGAGCAATACCAATGCTTGCACGGGCGTAAGGCTTAAGTGTAGAACAATCCTATCGCCTTCAGGTTGAATGGCTCCTCCCTGTAAAGCTTCTGCTTCGCGATCGCTTAGTTCCAAGCAATTTGAAGGATTTAATGTTTGGTTGTTTAATGTTTTTCGTTTCATCTTTCAACTCCTTAGCAGTGGCAGTGCCTTAGTAGAATTACAAAAAATAACCTGCATTCACATGGGGTTTATGTCTTTTAAATTGCTCCTTGCCACCACCTGACAATAGTTCCTCAGCTTGTTCGTCCAGTGTGATGACGAGTTTTTGGAGTGGCAGAGAATTCAATTTAGGTTGTGCTGCTTTTTTGATGAGAGACTGATAAGACATTGGTTTAGCTCCTCTATTTGCACGTTATTGCTATGAGTTGAGATTCCCGACTTATTATAGAAGTTGGGAATCTCGGCTGGAAAAATCATTGAGAACTGCCTGTTTAACTCCTGCATCTGCTTTGCTCTTCACCGATAGAAGGCACAGCCAGTACATGAGCGATCGCTATTAGGCAAATTGGGGAGAGTTGTCAAAGAGCATCACTCTAAGGAACACCGCGCTGTGGGTATCTACAAGTCGTACCACCGTCTAGTCTGCGTCGGCACCAACCAGTCCCAAAAACTGGATCTTCATTCCTCCAAATCAATTTTCCTCCTACATAAGATGAAGATTCCTCTAAGGACAAATTATTCCAAAGATGGTGAGATTTAGAGAGTTTAATTTGATTTGAAGATTGATCTTGAGATTTGAACAAATTAAGCATGGTTACTTAACCTCCTTGTAGGAATTTATGAAGCAGAACGGAATCCCAAAAGCAGCAAACCATCTATGATGGTTTCGGAGGATCGCGGCGTTCGGGTGACATCACCGAAACGAATACTCCAGGCCAGGCATCCCTCTACCTGTGCACCGCCAGAAATTGTTGCTGAGGTTTTTTCGTCCAGTTCATGCCAAAGGGTTGCTTCCATGTTTGTTTGGGTTTTTTCCATGTTTGTTTGGGTTTTTTCCATCTTTGTTTCCTCAAACTATTTAGCTTTTATTCCACAACCATTTCCGCAGTTACTAACACCGATCTTGACCAGAAGTGGGAGGTAACATATCGTTGGGACCCCAACAACCTGAAACTGCTGTTGGTCCCCTGTAAGGTCTAGAGTTTTGGCCGCCACAAATTCTTTCTTATTCGCGATCGCTCAGTTCTCACTGCACAAGTGACGATTGAAAAGATTGTAACTTCTTATTTAAGGGCTTACGAAACATATCATGGCTCCTTTGCTAGTTAATTAGTTAGTTTGATAGTGGCACGCACTGGAAGAAGAATCTTGCACGATATTGCTGTTTTTGCACAATCTTGCTATGACTTGAGCAAAGTCTTGGGAGTCACTCCTGTCAAGCGTTTGAAGTGGCGATTGAGATGACTTTGATGAGAAAAGCCGCAGGCGATCGCAATTTCCGACAAACTCATATTTCCCTGCAACAGCAATTGTTTTGCCCGTTCTACCCGCTGTTGAATCACGTATTGGTGCGGACTGATACCAACAGATTGTTTGAAAGCGCGGGAAAAGTGGTAGGGACTGAGTTGGGCGATCGCCGCCAGTTCATCTACACTGAATTGCCGTTCTAAATAATCGTTGATATAGTCTTGAACCCACCTCAATTTGTGCGGACACATTGCCCATTTGCCGTTGATTTTACGCTCCCCTTGCGTCGTCGAATAATGCCGCAATAAATGTACGGCAAGTGCGTTCGCCATTGTCTCTGCATAAAGCCGGCTGCCCCCGCCATCTGATTGCGCTTCTGCCTTGAGTGCCAGTCCAATTTGCTGGATTAACGGATCTTGAAATGCCATCGGACACAATAACTCAACTTGCTCGGTATTAAATAACTCCAGTGCGCTGCGAACTATGAATTCGCGATCGAGATTGAGAGAGAGTAAATTCATTTCATCGTGCCAGCGAAGTTCGTGAGGTAAATTGAACGGACAAAGACCGAGTGCACCTGGAAATACTTGCTTGGTTTCCCACTTACCGTCAATCTTGCGTTCCATCTGGAAACTCTGTCCGATGTTGATGCCGATCTGGTAGGAGCCGATCGCATATTCTGGAGTTTCAAACGGAGGCTGGCGGTGGTATTCTAAACTGATGCCAGTCCAAATTGCGCGATCGTTCTTGATGATTGGCAACTGAGGAAATATCTGGGGAAAGTGGTTTTCTTGATTTGAATCGACAAAAAGAACTTTACTTTCAGACATGATTTTCTGTACCCCGCTACAAAACTATCTTTCTGTTTGATAGTTAGAAATTACGTAAAAACAGCCTTCCAACACTATTGGTAGCGATAAGGTGCGGTGTGTTTCGCCCTACAGAGAGAGTTTATGCGTAAGTCCTAATAGTGAAACTTTACGGTTTATTTAATTTTACGTTTGATAGGGCGATAGGCGACTAAAATCTCTGAATATACATAGAACTGAAATGCTAGTCAAGAGCCGGCAGGGTGCCTCACCCCATTGGTGTCAACTTAAGCCTAAAATCTTTGATAGATTTCGCTTATAGCCGAGTCTAGATCCCCCTAAATCCCCCTTAAGAAGGGGGACTTTGATAAAACTCTTGTCCCCCCCTTCTTAAGGGGGGCTAGGGGGGATCGAACCCTAATAGTCAAACAGCAGACCGGTACTACGTTTGACATTAAGTTGACACTAATGGCCTCACCCTACTCCCCAAAATAGTTTTTGGAGATGTCTAATCATCAAGCGTTCTAGGCGCAAAAGACCCAGAAAAACGAAAAATCAACAGAGGAAATAAGCCTGTAAGCTTCTAACTTGTTATGAAATATCCGATCGTTCTCCAACACAGCGAAGAAGACTGCGGTGCCGCGTGTCTCGCCACCGTTGCCAAATCCTGCGGGCGCACGTTGGCCATCAACCGCGTCCGCGAAGCCGTCGGTACCGGACAATTAGGCACAACGCTGCTGGGATTGCGCCGCGGGGCAGAAGCTTTGGGATTTAACGCCCGTTCCGTCAAAGCGACACCCGAATTGATCGATCGCCTCAACGAAGCCCCGCTGCCCGCGATCATTCACTGGAAAGGCGTTCACTGGGTTGTCCTCTACGGCCGCCGGGGCAAAAAGTATGTAGTTGCCGATCCCGGTGCAGGCCTGCGCTACCTCACCCGCGAGGCACTCACAGAGTCTTGGAACAATGGAGTGATGCTGCTGCTAGTGCCGGACGAGAACCGTTTTTACGCACTGCCAAATGACCGAATAGGGGGATTTGGGCGCTTTTTGCAGCGCGTCTGGCACTACCGCGGCTTAGTTGCCGAAGTTTTGCCGCTGAACATGGCGATCGGCCTGCTTTCTCTGGCTTTCCCGCTGCTGATTCAGGTACTCACCGACGACGTATTGGTGCGGAGAGACACGGAACTGCTAATTACGATCGCGATCGCCACCGCCGCCACACTCCTCTTCAGCAGCCTCCTAAGCCTAGTTCAGGCGAATCTAGTAGCTCACTTAGCTCAACGTTTGGAACTAGGACTCGCACTCGAATTCGGCCGCCAAATCCTGCGGCTTCCTCTCAGCTACTACGAATCGCACCGCAGCGGCGAAATTGTCAGCCGCCTGCGGGACATCCGGGAAATCAATCTCCTAGTCTCCCAGGTAGTAACCAGCCTGCCCAGCCAATTCTTCATCGCCCTAGTATCCCTGGGATTTATGCTGGTCTATAGCTGGCAACTGACTGTCGCTGCCGTCGCCGTCTCGTTTTTCACAACTCTGTCAGCCCTAATCTTCCTGCCAGCCCTGCAACAGAAAACCCGCGACGTTTTGGTCACAGATGCGGAAAACCAAGGCCTGTTAGTTGAGAATTTCAAAGGCGCCCTGACTTTAAAAACCAACAATGCCGCGCCTCAAGCTTGGGAAGAAGTGCAAAGTCGCTTCGGTCATCTGGCAAATGCCACCTTCGGCTTGTTACAAATCAGCATCCTCAATAGCGTCTTCTCTACTCTGGCCTCCGGCGTCGGTTCCCTTGCCGTCCTCTGTTTTGGCAGCATTCTGGTAATTCGCCAAGAACTCACCGTCGGTCAACTGCTGGCATTCAACGGCATGAACCGCAACTTCACCGCCCTAATTAGCACCGCCATCAACTTGACGGACGAGTTCGCCCGCGCTCAAACTGCTACCCAGCGTCTCGGCGACATCATCGACACCGCGCCAGAAATGGGGGAGAACGCCCCGCGCGATCGTGCCGACATTCCCGCTGATGCCGATATTACTTGCAAAAACCTCAACTTCCACCACATCGGCCGCGTGGATTTGCTGAAAGACTTTTCCCTAACAATTCCCGGCGGCAAGGTGACAGCTTTGATTGGCAAATCCGGCTGCGGCAAAAGTACGCTAGCAAAACTGCTTGCCGGTTTGTATGCACTGCAATCCGGCAATATCCGCTTCGGACAGTACAATCAATCCGATTTGTCCCTAGAATGCCTGCGCGAACAAGTCGTGCTCGTGCCGCAGGAAGCTCACTTTTGGAGCCGATCGATTGTCGAGAATTTCCGCTTTTGTTACCCTAGCGCGACTTTAGAACAAATAGTAAAAGCTTGCCAAATTGCCGGTGCCGACGATTTTGTCAGCGGACTTCCCGACACGTATCAGACTGTTTTGGGCGAGTTTGGCGCGAATCTTTCTGGCGGACAAAGGCAAAGATTGGCGATCGCCCGCGCCCTTGTCACCGAACCGCCTGTGTTGATTTTAGATGAATCTACAGGAACCCTCGATCCCGCAACTGAAACTGAAGTGCTCGATCGATTATTAGCCGATCGTCAGGGCAAAACGACAATTTTAATCAGCCACCGTCCCCGAGTCATTCAGCGGGCTGATGTGATTGTACTGCTCGATCGGGGTGAACTCAAACTAACTGGAACTCCCGAAGAGTTGAGCCAAATTCCAGGAGAACATTTAAATTTTTTATATCCATAATTATAGCATCCGACTTCGCGTCTTCGCGGTTCGTTATAACACCCAAGCGTGATCGGCAATCGGGTCTGGTAAAACTATCATTTAATTAAGAGCGATCGCCTCTTAATTTTGACGACCAACAATCCCAATCCTGCAACAATCATGGCAGCAATGGTGCTGGGTTCTGCCACTGCTCCGGCAATCATGAAAGAATTGCTCCCCAAAGCGCGAGATCCCTGAGAACTGCTATAGACGAGCCGCCAAATGTTGGCAACATCACTGCGATTGCCTCTTATAGTTCAATCGGTAAATAATGGAACTTCCAGCACAAATCCAGGTAAAACATCTTCTCCAGAAAGTTGTGTTGGTAAAGAGCGAACCTCTTTTGGTTGTCCCTGTCGATAAATTTCTACCTGCTGATTTTGTGGATTAAACAACCAACCCAACCGCACCCCACTTTGTAGGTATTCCATCATTTTATCTTGCAAGGTTTGCAGATTGTCCGATCGCGATTCCCTACGGGATAGCTTCGCTTCACGCAGTTCAATGACAAAATCCGGCGCTATGGGGGGAAATTTCTGTCGTTGTTCTGGAGTGAGTGCTCCCCAGCGAGACAATTCCACCCATGCTACATCAGGAGAGCGAGATCCTCCACTGGGCAATTTGAATAGCGTGGAAGAACTAAACACCTTACCTAGTTGGGTTTCGCGATTCCAAATATAAACCTCACCGCCGAGATCCATCTCGCGACTACCCCTATCACCGCCAACTGGAGACATAACAATTAATCTTCCTTCAGCATCGCGCTCGATCGTCAATTCAGGATTGCTGAGACAGAGTTGATAAAACTGCTCATCGGTAAATTGAACGCGATCGAGATTAACTTTTAGGGGTAACGTCAGCAAGGTCATAGTCCTTACTCCCGATTTTTGAGACCTGATAATTTCAATTTTAATAGAATGTTTCGCTTACAATACACTTGTAGCATCTAATAAAAAACAGCGATCGCACTATGGGAATGACTCTGACCGAAAAAATATTAGCCAAAGCATCAGGCCGCACTAAAGTCGAGCCCGGAGAAAATATCTGGGTAGAAACAGACGTGTTGATGACCCACGATGTCTGCGGGCCCGGCACCATCGGCGTTTTCAAACGCGAATTCGGTGAGAATGCTAAAGTCTGGAACCCAGACAAAATCGTCCTCATTCCCGACCACTACATTTTCACCAACGACGAACGCGCTAACCGCAACGTCGATATTCTCCGCGATTTTGCCGCCGAACAAGGGATAAAATACTTTTACGACATCACGGATCGATCGGACTTCAAAGCAAATCCCGACTACAAAGGAGTTTGCCACATCGCCTTAGCACAAGAAGGCCACACCAGACCGGGCGAAGTGCTGTTCGGCACCGATTCCCACACCTGCAATGCCGGCGCTTTCGGACAATTTGCCACCGGTATCGGGAATACAGACGCGGCTTTTATCATGGGAACCGGCAAACTGTTAATCAAAGTTCCCGCAACCATGCGCTTTGTGTTCAACGGCGAACTGCCGGATTATTTGTTAGCAAAAGACCTAATTTTGCAGATTATTGGTGATATTAGCGTGGCCGGTGCTAACTACCGGACGATGGAATTTGCGGGCGATACAGTTGAGCGTTTGACGATGGAAGAACGGATGACGCTGTGCAATATGGTGATTGAAGCTGGTGGTAAAAACGGCACGGTTGCGCCAGACAAAACTACGTTTGATTACGTTACTTCGCGGACTGACAAACCCTTCGATTCATTTTACAGCGATGGGGATGCTAAATTTTATAGCGATCGCACCTACGATGTCAGCAAATTAGAACCAGTCGTCGCCAAACCCCACTCTCCCGACAACCGCGACTTAGCCCGCAACTGCCGCGATGTCAAGATCGATCGAGTTTACATCGGTTCCTGCACCGGTGGCAAAACCTCCGACTTCCTGAATGCCGCCCGCATTCTCAAAGGAAATCAAGTCAAAGTTCCGACTTATTTAGTACCAGCAACTCAGAAAGTTTACGAAGATTTGTTTGTCACAAAATACGATGGTCAAACGCTTTCGGAAATCTTCTTAGCTGCCGGTTGCATCGAACCTGCTGCCCCTTCTTGCGCCGCTTGTTTGGGCGGCCCGAAAGATACTTTTGGGCGGATGAATGAACCCGAAATTTGTGTATCTACAACTAACCGCAATTTCCCCGGCCGGATGGGAAATAAAGAAGCGCAAGTTTATCTAGCTTCGCCTTACACGGCCGCCGCTTCGGCGCTGACTGGGCACGTCACAGATCCGCGCGAATTCCTATAAGGTAGGGGCAATCCCCCCGTGGTTGCGCCCATATCGGGGGTAGGCACTCTTGGCACTACCCCTACAAATCTGTATGAATGATGTAGACGCGATAACTAGAATAAAATCAAAATAACTATCTATATCAAATGTGAAAAATTATGGTGACTCATCAGATCTTACGCAAGATGTCTGCCGCATTTCTCCTGTTAGCGGTTGCCCTATCATGCAGCTCAACTACGGCAATAACTCAAGCAGAAAAGGTTGAAGAAAAGCCAAAATTGCAGGTTGGTTACGGCGATTTGATATTTGACTATGAATCAGAATATATGATGATTCCCGTTACTTTATCTGGCGATGAAAAACAAGCGGGATTTCCCACTGTCTCACCACTATACGATTCTTATGAAGAGTCTAGGGGTAGCGGAATAGTTGGTTATAATATGATTTTTTATAACAAAAGTAGCGGAGAGTCTAATATTTTATTAAACAGACCAGCGTTAATCTCCAAATTTGAATATTTGTTAGGTAAACAAGAACCAGAAAATCCAAGCCAGGAAAATGTACAAACAAATCAACCAAAGCAAAATCGATCCAACAAAGCATCCAGCAAGCCTCAGAATCAGTTGCTGTTATTTCACATCATAGATAGCGATACAAATGCTGATGGCAAACTTGACAGGGCGGACGCAATTATTGGATATTTATCTAACTTGGGAGGCAAATCGCTTCAGGCAATAACTCCGCCCGATACCCAGTTAATGAGTTGGGTATTTGATGAAAAGAGCGGCGGAATTTTTCTCACTATTAGAAAAGACTCGGATGGCGATCGGAAGTTTACCGAAAAAGACGGTATTGATTTTGTCCGAGTGAATGTCAGCCAACCCAATGTTGGCAAAGAGATAATCGACGGTAAAACTCGGCAAAAATTGCAAAAAATTCTTATTAATTAAGAGTAAAGATAAGGTGCATTACCTAGTTTAAGTGACAGGAGATTTGCTTTGAAAACACTATTTTTGGCTTGGCAAACCCCGGACAGCGGTTCTTGGTTTCCGATTGGTCGGTTGACATTTAACGGCAAAGAATACCAGTTCAATTATACAAATGGTGTTCGAGAAGCTAAACTTAAGTGCGGGTTTCTGCCTTTGCCATCTTTCCCGAATTTCAATAATGTTTACACTTCACAGAAACTGTTTTCGTTGTTTTCTAATCGAGTGATGGCGCGATCGCGCCCTGAGTACCCTGAATTTGTACAATGGTTGAATATCCCTGAACACGAACATGACCCAATTGCTTTATTGGCGCGCAGCGGAGGCAAACGGGCAACTGATAAATTTGAGGTGTTCCCTTGTCCCGAACCAGATGAAAATGGACGTTACTGTATCCATTTTTTTGCAGATGGACTGCGATACCTTTCCAAGTCGGCAATTGAACGGATTAATCGGCTTCAAGTGGGCGAACTTTTGTATTTAGCCCACGAATTTCAACATCCGCGCCCTTCCCGTCTGCTTCTGTGTACTAAAGATCACTGGATTGTCGGCTATTGTCAGCGCTATCTGGTGGATGATCTTTTTGAAATTATTTCGCAGCATCCAGAATTGGTTCGCGTAGAAGTCGATCGTCTGAATCAACCCCCAACACCCCTAAAGTTCCGCTTGCTGTGCAAGATTACTGCCGATTGCCAGCAAGGCTTTCGACCCTTCAAAGGCCCGATGTACCAGCCGGTTAGCAGTGATGTTTTAGCTGCAAGTGCGATCGGATAATCAGCAACAATAAGTAAAATTACGATCGCAGAATTAGGAAAAAAGTCAAGTTAATTATTGTGAATTGAATACAGATTGAATACAGAAAATTGCACAATTTAGACGAATAATTAGCTAGCTGTTGACATTTTTTACATAATAGAGTATCTTTGAGCTAATTTATCGATTCCAAATTCCGCATTCTCAGTCAAGCCCATACAATTTATGAAAATTATTAGAGCTATACGCTGCTAATAATTTTCATTAGTATTTTTGTGCTAAATGAAACAAATACGAGTTTTAATTTTTATACTTAGAACTCGTATGAGTGCGAAATTGACCGATTAGAAACTTCCGCAAATTGTAAGTATGAACAAAAAAATAAAGATTGGGGTTGCTGAAGCTTTTGGTACTTTTGTGTTGGTATTAGGTGGATGTGGCAGTGCGGTTTTAGCTGGAGACAAAATCGGTTTTTTGGGAGTTTCGATCGCCTTTGGTCTATCCCTCTTAATCATGGCTTATACCATCGGCCCTATCTCTGGATGCCACATTAATCCGGCGGTAAGCATCGGTTTAGTAGTTGCCAAACTGATCGATGCTGTTTTGCTTCCTTATTATATAGGAGGTCAGATTGTAGGGGGAATTCTAGGCGGTCTTGTTTTGTATATGATAGCATCAGGAAAACCAGGTTTTGATGCGGCAGCTTCGGGATTTGCATCTAACGGTTTTGGAGAACATTCTCCCACTGGTTACGGACTTTTGGCAGCAGCTTTGACGGAAATTGTACTGACTGCTTTTCTGTTATTTACAATCATGGGTACTACCCATCCCAAATATCCAGTCGGTTTTGGTGGAATTCCCATCGGCTTGATGCTGGTGTTGATTCACTTAGTCGGAATTCCCATAACTAATACTTCAGTTAACCCAGCTAGAAGTATCGGTGTTGCACTTTTTCAAGGCGGATGGGCAATCCAACAGTTGTGGGCGTTTATTGTATTCCCAGTGATTGGTGGAATTATCGGCGTTTTGGCTTATAATCTCATTAAACCCACTATGGAAGAAATTTGATCGAGAATCAAAAATAAACCGGGTTTATTGATTTTTTTAGGGTGGTAGAATTCATCCGGCAACTTAAGAAACCCGGTTTGTCGATCGCACAACTTGATAAAATTGCAAGTATTCGGTAAATAGATGCCATGATTACGATCGTGATGGGAGTCTCAGGTTCTGGGAAAACAACTGTTGGCAAGTTGCTGGCGCAATCTCTCAATTGGGATTTCAGCGATGCCGACGATTTTCACCCATCAGCTAATATCGATAAAATGAGTCGGGGCATTCCTTTAGAAGATGCTGATCGCCTTCCTTGGCTATTACAATTGCAAGCTACAATAGACAGGTGGCTGTTAGAAAATAAAAATGTGGTTTTGGCTTGTTCTGCTTTAAAAACATCTTACCGCGAAATGCTCTACCGAGACCACAAGCGAATGAAGATAGTTTATCTAAAATGTTCTTTTCAGCTATTAGCCACAAGGTTAAAAACTCGCGAAAATCACTACATGAAAGCAGATTTGCTGTTAAGTCAGTTAGACAGTCTCGAAGAACCTGAAGATGCAATTATCATAGATGCTTCGCAGCCGTTAGAGTTAATCTTGCGCCAAATTAGAATTCATCTGATGTGCCGTTAATTGGACACAATAAAACCTCTAATACCAAATCTAGCTTCAATACCCCTTAATTTCTTAGTTTCTCTCCGCTAGGAGAGATTTTTAAGGCGGATTTAGTATAAAAGTTATTTTTTTATGAAAAACCTAGTTTTTGAACTAAATTTAGCCCCCTCTTCGTTTCCAGGCTGATAGGTTTGCGGCCCTAATTTTTGTACAAATACAAGAAAGCTTCTACTTCAGCCCCAGTAGGTTGAGCTCTAATGGCCCCGGGTTTCATCGCTGTCATCGCACCTACCGCACTGGCATAAGTTACAATTGTTTGGGCTATTTTTGGATCGGCTAAATTCTTAATTCCCTGCTTGCACAACTGTCGCACAAAACCAGCCAGAAATGCGTCGCCTGCACCTGTTGTATCCTCAACATCTACTGTAAATGCGGGGATTTTTCCTTCATTTTCAGAGATACAATAAGCGCAACCTTTCTCGCCTGCTGTCACCAAAACGCCTTCTACAGAATCGAGACGGTAGGTAATAGCTCCAGCGTCGGTAGTGTCAAACAACCATTCGGCTTCTTCCTCAGATAACTTGACAAAATCAACTTTTTTTAATATTTTTCTAATGCGCGCTTTTGCTTCGTCTGGATTTGGCCAAAACACGGGACGCCAATTGATGTCAAGTATAATTTTAACGTCGTACTGTTCTGCTAGTTCGATCGCTCGGATGATCGCCTCTCGACTTTCAGGATAAGCTAATTCTAAAGTGCCTAGCACTAAATATTCGGCATTTTCAAACAGCACTTCGGGTAGTTGTGCAGCGAGGAGGCGGGTGTCAGCAAAATCCGCAGTATCAAATTTGCCAAAACCGGCAAAAGATCGATCGCCCACTTCATTTCGCAAGACATAAACTTGTCGCGTCGGCGCACTTGGATGTCGCTGCAATCCAGCAATATCAACCCCTACTTCTTGCAACACCTGCACTAGGGAATTCCCCAATTCATCCCCACCTACAGCACCGATAAATCCCGCCGCCGTCCCCAATTTAACCAAAGCACAGGCAACATTAGCAGGAGCACCGCCGGGATATGCAGTCCAAGATTCTACCTCTTCGAGAGATACTCCTGGTTTGTCTGCTAAACAATCAAATAAAACTTCACCCAGACACAGAACGCGAGGATAAGTCATAGAAATTTGAGATTTGAGATTGGAGATTTTAGACAAGCAGTAGACAGGTCAATAATGATTTTTAACCCATCCCAGGAAAATTGCAAGCTATTTTTTTATGGCTGCTCCTATAATATCAGACTTACTGATATTGGCAGTTACTCCCTAAAGGCTCAAATATAGTGCGGGGGTATCAGTTAGTTGTTTTACGCGCCAACATCTGCAGGTTGGGTCCGGATCTCAGATGGAGGTAGGTAAAGGCAGCATCCGCCACCCGACGCACAAGCAGTGGTGGCTGCCCGTCTTGCCTTGTGCGCGCTGGGTTTGCACTCGTGGCGATTCTGCAAGCGAGTTGGTGCTTCTGGCCCGAAAAAGTAGCACAGCAAATTTAATTTTCTCTTCATACTTGATCCCTCATCCTTTAGAATTGTAGATAGGTAAATATGCAGACATAGGAAAAATTTATGAGTGGGATTGTCTCTGGAACCCCTGTCACCCTGTCGGACAGAGAATTGCAAGTGGTAGAGTTAGTAGCAGCGGGATTGACTAATGAGAAAATCGCCGAAAAGTTAGAGATTAGCAAGCGTACAGTTGACAACCACATTAGCAATATCTTGAACAAGACGCGGGCTGACAATCGAGTTACACTTGTACGCTGGGCGTTGCAGTGGGGAAAGGTATGTTTGGACAATATTAACTGCTGTCCTCTACCGCGGCCGATCGATAAAGAAGTATCTTAAGTAGGGATTTTGGTTGGAAACAGGCAAAGAAATGATGCAAACGGCACAAGAAAAACAACTCCGCTATCAAATTCAAAGCCCTGGATTGCCGCTGGCGGTGTATCGCGAAGTGGCGACCCATTTGCGTCAAGTTGAAGGGGTGCAAACCGGTTTAATTCCGCAGCAGTCGCAGCGGTTTGATTACTACGACAGCCAAGTTGGGGGTTTGTGGATACAGTATCCTGAAGGGTTCGATTTGGCAGGTCGCGAGCGGGTCGATCGCATTTTGGCTTATTATGGCGATCGTTACGGAGCGTGGGAATTATTAAGTCATTAGTTATTGGTAATTGTTGACTGCTAACTGTTGACTGTTAACTAATGACTAATGACTAATGACTACTGACTAATGACTAATGACTAATGACTACTGACTAATGACTACTGACTAACAAAATGAGTGCAATTAAAACTTTACCGGGAACGCGGGATATTTTGCCCGCTGAAATTCAATATTGGCAAAATATAGAAGAAGTCGCTAGAACCATTTTAAAAAAAGCGGCTTATCGAGAAATTCGGACGCCAATTTTTGAACAGACATCTTTATTTGAACGCGGCATCGGCGAAGCTACCGATGTTGTGGGCAAAGAAATGTACACTTTTAAGGATAAGGGCGATCGATCGACTACTTTGCGACCAGAAGGCACAGCCGGAGTAGTTCGAGCTTTTATTCAAAACAGTTTGTACGCGGCGGGAGACGTGCAGCGTTTGTGGTATGCGGGGCCGATGTTTCGCTACGAACGCGCGCAAGAGGGAAGACAGCGGCAGTTTAATCAAATTGGCGTGGAAGTCTTGGGGAGTGCGAATCCTCGTGCGGATGTCGAAGTAATTGCGATCGCCTGCGACATCCTGCAAACCCTCGGTTTAAAAAATTTGCGCCTCGATATTAATTCTGTCGGAAATAAGCAAGACAGACAAAATTACCGGCAAGCTTTGATAGATTATTTTACACCGCACAAAGACGAATTAGACGCCGATTCCCAAGACCGCTTGACTCGAAACCCGCTGCGGATTTTGGACAGCAAAAATCAGCGTACTCAAGAAATTGTAGCTGGTGCGCCGAGTATTTTAGAATATTTGGGAGAGGAATCGCGATCGCACTTCGAGCAAGTGCAGCTTATGCTCACAAATTTAGGAATTAGCTATCAGTTAAATCCCAGATTAGTGCGCGGTTTAGATTACTATACCTACACCGCATTTGAAATTATCTCCGACGATTTGGGAGCGCAAGCAACAGTTTGCGGAGGCGGCAGATACGACGGTTTAGTCAAGGAATTGGGCGGCCCAGATACGGCGGCAGTCGGTTGGGCAATGGGTATCGAAAGGTTGATTATCCTGCTGCAAAAGTTACAACCTTTGCCCGCGCCGAAGTTAGATTTCTATTTTGTATCTAGGGGCGAAAAAGCTGAACAGCAATCGGTATTGTTAGCTCAAAAATTGCGAAGTGTGGGGTTTAGTGTCGAGATAGATTTGAGTGCTAGTGCTTTCGGGAAACAGTTTAAAAGAGCCGACAGAAGCGGTGCAGTTGCGTGTTTAGTTTTGGGAGATGCGGAAGCTGAAAACGAGACGGTACAATTGAAGTGGTTGGCGAGTGGTGAACAAAGTGCGATCGCCCAATCTGAACTACTAGCAATGACAAACGAGCTACAGCAGAAAATTAACAACCCTTAGAACTCTCGGTTTTAGCCCAGTCTAGACCCCCTAAATCCCCCTTAATCAGGGGGACTTTGACGGCACTCTTGTCCCCCCTGATTGAGAATGGCTTTGACGGCACTCTTGTCCCCCCCTTATTAAGGGGGGCTAGGGGGGATCTAGACTTCGATACAAACAAAAGAAACGGTCGGTTTCCTCGTTACCAGGCTCTGCCCGGTAACGCATATCCAGAGGATCTGCCTCGTCATTAAGCCATTAACATGAATCCGAAAAACCAAGAGATATAATTTAAACATTAAAACATTTAACCTCTGATAAACTATGTCTGTAGCCACTAAAAATTATGAAACACAACTCACAATCACCTGGCCGCTACTACCAGAAGATTTTCAACTACCAGACGACCCAGTGGAAGACGAAAGCGAACCATTATTAGCCGCCGCTTTGCGCCAGCCACTAACAGGATTTCCTGAATTAATGCAGGAGGCCTTAATTGTTTCCAACTTTGCCTTGTGTGCCGGCATAAGTTTCCCAGGTTCAAGCAGCGACGAACAGCGTATTATCTGCAAAGCACCAGATTGGATGTACGTGAAACCCGTCAATCCAAAAAATGTCTCGCAAGTCCGCCGTAGTTACACGCCACACACAGAAGGAACCATCCCCCAAATCGTGATGGAATTTCTTTCAGAAACCTATGGAGAAGAATACTCTGTAGAGTTTACCTCGCGGGTGGGAAAGTGGTATTTTTACGAGCAAGTAATCAAAGTACCCCGATACATCATATTCCGAGCCAAAACAGCTCATTTAGAAGTTTACGCTTTAGAATCAGAGCACTACAACTTGCAAAAACCTGATGAAAATGGACGTTATTGGATACCGGGATTAGACTTGTTTTTAGGAGTTTGGGAAGGAACCCACGAAGGAAGGACAGGCTGTTGGTTGAGGTGGTGGAATCCTGAAGGCGAATTGTTGCTTTGGTCGGAAGAACGGGGCGATCGCGAAAGACTCCGCGCTGAAAAATTGGCCGAAAAACTGCGTCAAGCGGGGATCGAGTTAGATGACGAAGAGTGAAATATCAATTGATGAGTCGAATTCGATCGGGTTTTGGTATGATGACACTCTTGTGGTGCGGGCATCCAGCCCGCCCTTGGCTAACTTTGCACTCCTATGTTAATCGAACGTCTCCAGCCGATCGCCTGGGCAAAAAAACCGCGACTCATATCTTTATTTTCTGGTTGCGGCGGCATGGACTTGCCCTTCCACCAAGCCGGATTTGAGGTAGTTTGGGCGATCGACTCCAATAAATACGCCTGCAAAACATTCAGCCGAAACATTGCTGATGTCATCGTCAACGACAGCATAGAAAATATAGACATTGCACAAGTTCCCGAAGCAGAAATATGTATAGGAGGGTTCCCCTGTCAAGATTTCTCCCTAATTTGGAAGCGCCCCGGACTTGAAGGAACCAGAGGCAATTTATATACATACTTTCTCGATTTTGTCAACAAAAAAAAGCCCAAAGCTTTTGTAGCAGAAAACGTCAAAGGTTTATTAAGTGCAAATAATTATCAAGCAATAAAACAAATAATTTCTGACTTTGAAAGTATCGCTCCGGGCTACTTAGTTAAACCTAAACTCTACAACTTTGCTGATTACGGAGTTCCCCAATTTCGCCAAAGAGTCTTATTAATTGGCATTCGGATGGATACAGGATTTAACTTTGTGCATCCTCAGCCAGAATACGGTCAAAATCGCAAAAATCCATATCGAACAGCGGGCGAAGCACTCAAAAATGTGGAAGCAGTTCTTGACAATAACCAACATCATAAAATTCAAGCCCGCACCGTTGAAATTTTAAATCGAATTAAACCGGGAGGCAATTTCTCTGATATTCCCAAGGATAGCCCATACTATGTCAAAGGCATGATCAGTCACGTTTATCGGCGAATTCATCCAGATAAACCATCATCGACAATAATTGCTGGTGGAGGTGGCGGAACTTGGGGTTATCATTATTTAGAGCCGCGTTCTTTGACAAACCGTGAAAGGGCAAGATTGCAAACATTTCCCGATGATTTTGTTTTTGAAGGTTCTACGACAGAAGTGCGGCGGCAGATTGGCAATGCAGTGCCGCCGCAGGGAATCGCTGCCGTTATTGAGTCTTTGATTCCGCTATTTAAGGGGGATTATCCCCAAGTTGATTTATATGAAATGAGTAAAAAGTTGCAGGGGATGTCTATTCAAGAGCGATTGAGATGGGCTGAATTAGAACCCAGTCAAAATATTTTATAATCAGCAAGTAGTTTATAGTACAATATTGCTAAATATCGAGCTAATTATGTAGCTGATAGAGTGAATATTCAAAATGCTGAAAGAACTTCATCTAAAACAAGTCGGAACCGCCCCCCAGTTCGATGTAGAATTTGCCACTCGCATTAATTTATTTACTGGCGACAATGGTTTGGGGAAAACTTTTTTGCTTGATGTTGCTTGGTGGGTACTAACTGGAAAATGGGCGGATAGTCCAGCTTGGCCACAGCAGGGACAGGGCAATTCCCCGGAAATAACTTCTCTTTTAAGCAATCAAAAAAAATCCGATAAATATCGAAGTCTGTTTAGTTTTTCCGAACAAAAGTGGTTAGACATTGGCAAGTATTCTAGTTTCAAAGGGTTAATTATTTACGTCCGTGTTGATGGATTTTCAGTCTTAGATCCTGCCCGTAATCGCTTAGCAGCTTATCACTTCAATTATGATAGTCTTTGGAATGGATTGATTAATTCAGAAGGAAAATTTATCTGTAATGGTCTAATTCATGATTGGGTGAACTGGCAACGTCAACCAGACCGAGCTCAATTCCAACTATTATCTCGCGTCATTAAACAACTTTCTCCCGATGCTGATGAATGGATGGAACCGGGAGATCCCATCAGAGTTTCTGTTGAGGATGTGCGTGAGATTCCTACCTTGAATTTTCCCTATGGCAATGTTCCGATTATCTACGCATCAGCGGGCATTAAGCGAATTTTAGGATTAGCTTATTTGTTAGTATGGACTTGGTATGAACACACAATGGCTTCTAAGTTGCGGCAACAAGAACCTCTGGATAAGATAATTCTTTTAATCGATGAAGTTGAAGCTCATTTACATCCACAGTGGCAACGTTCAATCTTGCCAGCCATCTTAGAAGTAGCGACAAACCTCGAAAATGAAATGAAACTTCAGCTCATAGCTACAACTCATTCTCCGCTGCTACTTGCCTCAATCGAGCCTGAATTTGATGAGGAAAAAGATAAATTATTTTTGTTTGAGTTACAAGGTAAAGATGTAACTCTTAATGAAGTTCATTGGACAAAACATGGGGATGCTGTTGGCTGGCTAACTTCAGATATTTTTGGGTTAAAACAGGCTCGTTCCCGCGAAGCAGAAATAGCGATTGAGGCTGCGTATACCTTCATGCGAGGAGAAAGCATGGAAACTTTTCCTGAATACCTCAGAACTAAGGATCAAATTCATCAGGAACTCCTGCGAGTTTTACCAGAACACGATCGCTTCTGGCCGCGATGGATTGTGAGCACCGAGGTAGAGTAAAAATGATGCGATTTACTCCGCCAGCGGAACCAGCAGATTTTGAGCAACAAGTGCGACAAGCAGGCAATAATTGGTTAGTTAAAAATCCTACTAAAGAACCAAAAGATTTTTGGTCTTCCTTCAAACCTCAATTAGCTAAAGAGTTCCAAAATCTTTGTGGCTATTCAGTTATGTACATACCGAGTCGGATGGGTACTGTAGATCATTATTTGAGTAAAAGTAAAGCAGAAAATCGGCATTTGATTTATGACTGGAAAAACTATCGCTATGCTTTGCAACGGGTAAATAGCTGCAAAGGAACTTACGATAGACAAATTCTCGATCCGTTTGAAGTAGAAGATAATTGGTTTGAGATTATCCTACCTTCTTGTCAGTTGATTTTGACTGATGCGATTCCTTCCCACGAGCGCGATCGAGCCGAATTTACCCTCAAAAAGTTACAGCTTCAGAATAGTGAATGGGTGATAGAACAACGTCAGGAGTGGTATCGGATGTATCTAGAGAACGAACTTAATTTAGAAGGGTTAGAAAAGAAAGCGCCTTTAATCGCTCGTGCGGTTAGAAAACAGCTTAATTAGTTAATAATCAATCTAAAATAATCAATCAGGCACTATCAAACCCTTCAAAATTCTCCCCTTCTCCTCCTCCCTCAACCCCTTCGACTGCACCAAAACCCCAAACCCCCCCAAACCCATCGGATCGATCAACTGATGCAAAGCCTCCCGGCGCCGCAAAAACGTTGCCAAATCCAATACTTCCGCATCATTTGTAGACAGAGAAGCAATACGATCGCCCAAACCCAACGCCATCAAAAACAAAGCCTGCTGAGTAAACCCTACCACATCCAAACCGCACAATTCACCCTGCCTTTCCAGCGCCGTAAAATTAACATGAGCCGTCAAATCCTGCCGCCCCACATTAATATAAGGATTGCTGTGATATCGGTGGCGATAATAACACTGTAGCGTCCCCTCCCTGCGCCTCGGATTGTAATAGCGGTGCGCCGCATAGCCATAATCAATAGTTAACAAATATCCTCGCTGCAACTTTTGAGCAACTGTACTCATCCAGTTCAAAGCAGCCAAATTTACCTCACTGCGATATCCGTCCCCATAAACACTCGCCGACAAATCGATGCCCACAAAATCCAAATACTCGCCAATTTTAGGGGTGGAAACTTCGTCAATTACTTCAATAAATTTTATCTCTTTTTGTTCATTCTTGGGCGTTTCTGCGGCAACGTAAATCTCCCTAACTTGCCCTTCTTCCAGAATGAATTGATGCACTGGCAAAGCATCCACTAACTCGTTAGAAAAGAAACAGCCCACAATCGAATTATTAACTATCTCATCCCAATCGCACCACTTAACACACTTGATATCACTTAAGCTTTGGCGTTGTTCCGCTTGAAGTATTGGCGAAATTTCAACAATTATGTATGTTAAAGCTTTAAATAAGTCGGGATGTTGCCGTTGCAGATATTGCAGCACATTTTCTGCAAAATTCCCCCGCCCAGCGCCCATTTCTACGATCGCGAAATTGAAGGGGCGATCGAGCAATTCCCACATTTCCAAAAACTGCTGTGCCAAAACCTCCGCAAAATCAGCACCCCAATGAGACGACGTGATAAAATCGCCTTGTTTGCCGATCGAGGGGCGATCGCTATTATAATATCCGTGCTGCGGATGATATAATGCCAAATCCATATATTCAGCAAAAGTAATTCGCTGCTGCGGAGTTGCCGCAATTCTTTCGCAGATTAAAGCGCAGAGCTCCGGGTTGCTGTCATTGATATCTGATTGCTGAACTTTCATAATTTATCGAATCAAAGTTGATGTTATTTCCTTTGTGAAGGAGAGATTTTTTTATTAACCGCAGAGGGCGCAGAGGGCGCAGAGGAAGAGAGAAGAGAGAAATAAGGTAGATTTTAGCGACGTTAATAGCAATATTAATCGATATCCATCCGCGTTTATCCGCGTTCATCTGCGGTTTAAAAAAATTAACCCGGTTCCACAAAAAAACCGGGTTAAGTTCTCAGATAAAAACCGACAAAACCTACCTGTCAACCGAGCCCATAATAATGTCGATACTCCCCAAAATCGCCACCAAATCCGCAATCTTCACGCCGCGCACAATGTGAGGCAAAATCTGCAAATTATTAAAATCCCCAGTCCGAATCTTCCAGCGCCAAGGAAAGACACTATCATCCCCGATAATATAAATCCCCAACTCACCTTTGCCGCTTTCAACGCGGACATAATGTTCGCCCTTGGGAATCTTAAAAGTCGGCGCTACTTTTTTGCCAATAAACTGATAGTCAAAACCATTCCATTCAGATTTTGGCCCGCTTTCGAGTCGCTTCGCTTCCAAATTCTCGTAAGAGCCACCGGGGAGTCCTTTCAAGGCTTGATAGATAATCTTAACCGACTCGCGCATCTCCCGAACCCGCACCACATACCGGGCCAAACAATCGCCAGCAGCTTCGGTACAAACTTCCCAGTCGAAGTCGTCATAACATTCGTAATGGTCAACTTTCCGCAAATCCCACTTAACGCCGGAAGCGCGCAACATCGGACCGGAAAGTCCCCAGTTAATCGCTTCTTCGCGAGAAATAGTACCCAGGCCTTCAATCCGGCGGCGGAAGATTGGATTGTTGGTAATTAAACGTTCGTACTCGTCAATTTTGGGAACGAAATAATCGCAGTAATCTTCGCACTTATCTACCCAACCGTAAGGCAAATCGGCGGCAACTCCGCCAATGCGGAAATAGTTATTATTCACCATGCGATAACCTGTGGCTGCTTCCCACAAGTCTAAAATCATCTCGCGATCACGCATAGTATAGAAAAAAGGAGTTTGCGCCCCCACGTCCGCCAAAAACGGCCCCAACCACAACAAATGGTTAGCAATCCGGTTCAACTCCAGCATGATTACCCGAATGTAACTCGCCCGTTTGGGGACAGCAATATTCGCTAACTTTTCCGGCGCATTTACTGTCACCGCTTCGTTAAACATCCCCTCAGCATAGTCCCAGCGGCTCACGTAGGGCACGTACATCACGTTGGTGCGATTTTCGGCGATTTTTTCCATCCCGCGGTGCAGATAGCCCAAAACAGGCTCGCAGTCCACTACGTCTTCCCCGTCTAAGGTGACGATTAACCGGAGTACCCCGTGCATGGATGGGTGGTGCGGCCCCATGTTGAGCACCATCGGTTCGGTTCTCGTCTCAATTCTTGACATAATTAAATGAATTAATGATTACTAGCTATTGTTGATTTTTGTTTGGCTTTTATGATTATGAAGGATATCGAGCTCTCTGAGAAGGATACCCCTGGATCAGATGTCAGTATTGACACCTATCACGTTCCAGTTTTGGGTCAAGAATTAATTGCGGGTTTGGCTGTGCGTCCAGGCGGGCACTATTTGGACGCGACGCTTGGGGGCGGGGGACACACGAGTTTGATTTTAGCGGCGGCGCCAGATGTTACAGTGGTGGCGATCGACCGCGATGAACAAGCCATCCGTTTTTGCCAAGCCCGATTTGCCAACTCGCCCGTTGAGTTTTGGCACGGCAACTTTGCTGAATATCAGTCCTCAGAGGCCGAATTTGATGGTATCATAGCAGACTTGGGCGTCAGCTCTGCTCAGTTCGATACACCGGAACGAGGATTTAGTTTTCGCCACCCAGCTCAACTAGATATGCGTATGAACCAGCAGCAATCTTTGACGGCAGAAGAGATTATCAACCACTGGGAAGAAGTTAAACTAGCAGATATTATTTACAAGTACGGCGAGGAGCGACTGTCGCGGCGGATCGCGAGGCGGATTGTGCAAAGCCGTCCTTTTCAAACTACAACAGAACTTGCAGGCGCGATCGCCTCCAGCTTCCCCCCCAAGCAGCGCAACGGCAGAATCCATCCGGCCACCCGTACTTTCCAAGCTTTAAGGATAGCTGTCAACTCCGAACTCGCTTCTTTAGAAACTTTCCTCAACCAAGCCCCACGGTGGTTAAAACCCGGTGGGAGAATCGGAATCATTACATTTCACAGTCTCGAAGACCGACCAGTCAAGCACCAACTCAGAGGAACACCCAATTTGCAGGTACTGACAAAAAAGCCGATCGTCCCACAATCCGAAGAAGTCGCTAGAAATCCCCGCTCTCGTTCTGCTAAGCTCAGACTGGCAGAAAGAATAACTTGATTCGGCAGTAGTAATATGCTTGCTGCAAAAAGTTCAGAGATTAAGGAGACTTGCATGCAGCAATCAAGTACGATTCGGCAAAGATGTAGGGAATAGCGCCAACAACCCACCACTAACCCTCCGGGTACAGTGGGGCTGGAAATACAGCCGGTGTTGACCAGACTTAGGTAGCAATACCTGCGTTAGTAGTAAGTGTTAAAATTCACACCGAGGACAGTACCCAGCTAGTTAAGAACTCTGCAATCAGAACATTAATTAGCCGTTTTGAATGCTGGTGTGTTTAGAAAAGTACCAACTGCTAACAAGGTCATTGCTCGTATCACAGCGTGAAAGCTGACTCGGGAATTTTCCCTATTGAAGCGGCCTACCGAGGCGGGTTACAGTATCGAAAGCCTCTCATCTGTGCGAACAGATGGTGCGAAAGGAATGCTCACCTTGAGGTAAAACGGGTTTCTTTAACTCAACTTGACGTAACTGATATGTTGCATATATCCAGCCCCCCTTTTCCTCCCGCCACCTTGCTGATTACAGCTATGGTGGGGGTTTTCAAGGGGGAAGAAAGATGAGTCGGGGAGATGGAAGCAAGCTGAAACTGATGGTAGTCGATGACGAACCCGACAACTTGGATTTATTGTACCGGACGTTTCGACGCGACTTTCAGGTTTACAAAGCAGATAGCGCCCTCAGCGCCCTGGAAGTTCTAGACGAACAGGGTGAGATGGCGGTGATTATATCTGACCAGCGGATGCCAGAAATGAATGGCACCGAGTTTTTGGGGAAAACAGTCGAGCGATTTCCCGATACGATTCGGATTCTGCTAACGGGATACACCGATGTTGAAGATTTGGTTGAGGCCATCAACTCAGGTCAAGTTTTCAAATACATCACCAAACCGTGGAATCCAGAAGAACTCAAATTGGTGATCAATCAAGCCTCAGATACTTACAAATACTACAAGCAGCGCAGCGTTGCATTGCGCCGCGCTTTACGCAAGGAATCTCTGTTCAATGAGGTAATGAGCGTGATTCGCGGGTCGCTTGATTACTCTAGTATGGTACAAACTATTGTTCAAACCGTAGGTCAAACTTTTGAGGCCAACTATTGTATGCTGCGGCCGGTAGAAGCCGATCGACTATTGCCGAGTACCTTCCCCTACCAATCCCAAACCTCTGAAGCCAGTAGCTTTTCTTTTGATGAAAATTTGCTGGTTCAAGCCGTAGCCAGCCGCCAAACTCAAGTGAACCCAAACAGTGGGGGGGATGG
The DNA here is from genome assembly GCF_036701705.1 of Microcoleus sp. w1-18aA5. Lineage (NCBI taxonomy): Bacteria > Bacillati > Cyanobacteriota > Cyanophyceae > Oscillatoriales > Microcoleaceae > Microcoleus > Microcoleus sp. w1-18aA5. The sequence continues at coordinate 200,613 of NZ_JAUPTE010000001.1, forward strand.
TAACTCGGTTGAGATTGCCGTGCCCCTGACTTACCAGCAAGAATTGCTGGCGGTACTGGCTTTGTGCCAGATTGGCGGCGCTAACCCTTGGTCGGCAGAAGATATAGAGTTAATAGAAGGTGTAGCAGCTCAAGCTGCTCTCGCCCTGTCTCAAGCTAAGCTCTACCAGCGGACTCTGGATTTAGCCAAGCAGATGCAAAACGAGTTGGAAGTGGCTCGCCAAATCCAAACAAACTTGTTGCGCCAAAGTTGGCCGGATTTTGAAACAGTCAGGGTGCAAGCTTGCTGTTATCCCGCGCGGGAAGTTGGCGGCGACTTTTTTGAAGTCTACGTTCACTCTCAGGGGGATATTTGGATAGCGGTGGGAGATGTTTCGGGTAAGGGAGTTCCGGCTGCTCTATTTATGGCCAGCGCGATTTCGGTGATGCGGCGGGAACTTTCCCAAGAAGTTTCTCCAGAGCCCGATCAAGTTATGCAGAACATGAATAGCACTATGTCTGACGACCTGATCGGCAACAACCATTTTATTACAATGGTTGTAGCTCGTTACACTCCGTCAACCGGACACCTAGCCTTTGCTAATGCCGGTCACATTTACCCGATTGTTTGGTCTCACTCGGAGGTGAAAGCTCAAGCCGCTAGCGGTAAAACGCCAGCCGAGCCGAATTTCCTGAAAGCTCGTGGCATTCCCTTGGGGATACTACCAGTTTGGAGAGGCAAAGCAGGTGCGATCGAACTAAAGTCAGGAGATGTATTTCTGCTGACGAGTGACGGAATTACTGAAGCTAGCGTGACAAGTCAAGCGGTAGCAGGGGGTGTACCAACCCGTTCTATGCTACAACAAGAAGGGCTTTGGCAACTCTTGATTCAAGAACCTGGTTCTTTCAACTTGGACAATTTGTTGGCTCACATCCGAGCCGATAATCCCGTTCAGGAAGACGACCAAACCATACTCTCTCTGGAGGTTCTTTGAATCTGTCAGCGACTCCCGACGCATAGTCGGGGGTGAGAGCCGAAAAAACTTAAGCCCTGCTTGTTGACGGCCCATAGAGTAGTCCTGCAAAGGACGGCGTTATCGTCAACAGTCAAAAACCACAGTAAAAAACCTAGCCGGCGATGACGCAGCTAGTTTCCTGAATCGCTTTACTGGGGGATTAAATACCTGTCAAGGGTTAAGGTAGAAGGCATTTGTCAGAAAAAACCAACGCTTAAAAGCAAAGGATTGAAACACAGATTTTTATACTTCGCTGCTTGCAGTCTCGGTATAATTATCAATTGTTAATGGGCTTTAAGCCCCTAACAAAATTTTTCAACTATACTCTTAACTTCTGCCTTCTACCGAATGACGAATGCCTGATTTTTAAACAGAAAAGGCTAGTATCCTCCAAGTAGCGACAAGTATTGAGGCCGAATCCATTCGGCGCGTCGTGTTTCATACCTGGTGTGAAGACACAGGGGTTTTCAAACTTACGGGATTTTTTTATGAATACTGAGCTTCATGTGCCAAGCGACTTGCGGTTTTTAACAATTGTTGAAAATTGGTTGCTGAGCAGTTTGGAAGTAGAGCTAGGAGAGCACGTCGATTGGCCACGTCAGTCGAATCGTTTGCGCTTGGTGTTAGCAGAAGCCTATTCTAACGTGATCCGCCATGCTCACAAAGATCAACCCAATTTGCCCGTGTTAATTCGCTTGAATTTAAAAAATAGGGATATTGGTTTAGAAATTTGGGATTACGGTAAAGGTTACGAAATGGATACTTACAATCCGCCGAGGCCGGAAGCTAAACAGGAAAGCGGCTACGGCTGGCTGATTATGAGTAGACTTATGGATCGGGTGGACTACACTTTGCAAATAGACGGTCGCAACTGTCTAAAGTTGGAAGCGAGTTTGCCGGAAAAATCTTAATTAGTCATTAGTCATTAGTCATTAATGATTGGCAATGCACTTTTTGACTCGCTTTGGCTGTCTGTCGCACGCTGCGGTGACAGCCAGTTTTTCGTGCAGTAGCGTCCCTCTCTAAGAAACTGTAAGATTGTAGGGGTACAGTCCAGATCGCACAAATACCGCAGAAACGGGATTTTTATACCGTGAGTGGCACTTTACCAAAGATTTGGAAAAAACCCGGTTTCTGCCTGATTCTGGCGATAAAGAGCCGATTAACCTGGCGATCGCACGACTTTAGCTATTACGTGCGATCGACAGGTCAAACCCCAATAGGCAATTTAAATCTGAAACAGATTATCAAACAGCTTATTTCTTATGTGACCGCAGATTTAGCAATTCTTGGGGAGAAGCTAACAGTTTGACCGTAACAGAAAGGATTTTATGGTCAGAATTGAGCAAGAACAGCCATCCGACATTAACACCAAATGCGGAAGTTTGCACCCGGCCGCTGACCTGAACTTCCACAGTGCCATCTTCTAAAATTTGGCTGACACCTTTCTGGGGTTCTAGCTGCATTCCTCGTGCTTCTTTTTTTAGATAAGTGGCGATCGCAATCCTGCCGATAATTGGATCTTCAAACGGCGCGTGCAGAACCCCATCATCGGCAAATAAATTAGCCGTCGCTTCAAAATCCCCCGCGTTTAAAGTTTCAAAATATTGCAGTATCCCTGGCATTGTGATGCCTGCAATCTTTATAGAGTTAGTTAAAATAGGTCGAGTTGTTGCGGTCATAAAACAAGTGATTTCAAATGAATGATTATACTGTAATCATTCTCTTTGTCGCAGCAAATCCCTCAAAAGATATAAGTAGGGGTAGGGAAATAATTCTCCGAAAAAAGGAGGAATCGGGAAGCGCAGAGCGTCGATCGCAGATTTCAGAGCGATCGACCAAAATCAATCCTACTTTCAAAAAATACAAGTGTAGCCAAGCTGTAAACCCTGATACAATCACTCATTTTTCATCCTTTAATTCTTGAATCTAAAATTTAACATCTAAAATCTAAAATGATATAAACCCAGACACCTAATGGCATCTGGGTTTCTGGGCCAGCCTGTTTAACAGAGCCAACAAGAATATTCTATTTGCGGATCAAATTGAGCAATTCTTTAGGAGATGCCAACAAGTCGATCGCCACAAAGAAAATTTGACCTTGGGGATCGAGCAAAAACCGCCACGCGATGTTCATACCCACATTCGATCCGAACCAGGGAGTTTCGACTTTGCCAGTGACTTTCACTTGTCGGTAGCCATCTTCGGCAGGTTCCGATACGCCTTGCTGGGGCATCATTTTCAGTCCTACGCACTCTTCCCGCATATAGTTGAGGATAGCGTCGCGACCAACGATCGGCTTTTGGAAAGGTGGTTGCAGGGCACCTTCTTCAGCAAATAAACCGACGGCTGGCGTGAAGTCGAAGGCGTTCATGTAGTCGATGTAGCTGAGTACAGTTTGCTCGCTAATACCCTCAATTTGGGTTTTCACCCGCTCTTCTGGAGCGGTGGGAGTGCTGCGGGGGGCTGAGCGTTTGCCGTACTCTTGGTTAAAAGCAGGGTCATAGCCCATGTTAACTACGGTGTTGCGAAGTACGGTAATTTGTTGACCCGGATCGAGTTTTTTGATGGTTTCGAGAACTTGGGTGGCTTCGGGAGACATTTGATAGCCAGCGGGGATCGGAGCGACAAGGCCCTGTTTCATCAACTGTCCCAACTCATACCAGAAACCGAGTTTGGTATTGACGCGCAAAGAAGTGTAAATCCGGCCAATTGTTGTGTCGGCGTTGCTGGCTAGGTCAAACATGGTTTTGCTTTGAGCAGCCGGCGACATTTGCTTGATTTCGCTCAGAATGCCTTCGACAAGCGCCATGCTGGCTACTCCCGGTGCTGCTGCGGTAATGGAAACGCCCATTTCGGTGTAGGCATACCAGAGCAGTGCGAGTTGGTCTTCAACGCTGAGTTTGTAGAACGCTTCCGTGGTAGCCGGAACAACGCTAGCGATCTCGGTGTTGGAAAAAATAGATTGAGCTGATTGAATACTAACTGCCATATGTATGCTGTGGGATTCGCTGTCGGTTTTACTTGCGTACTTGAATTAGCGAATCGAATTCTCCCTAAATTAAATTATGTAACATTTTTGACATTTTGGAGTTCAAACTTATAAATATAAAGATTGTAAAAGAATTATCAATACTGTCCCAAAAATACTCTTAAAACTACTAGACTTATGGCACAAATTGTGCAGTGGTTTCTTACGTGATGAAAAAATCAATTAATAGCGATCGCATTAAGCAAAAAGCCCTTGAGTTGGGATTTCACAAAGTGGGGATAGCCTCAACAGACGCGGATTTTGATTTAGAAAAACAAAGATTGCAAGCTTGGCTGGACAAGGGTTATCAGGCGGATATGGCATGGATGGCAAACCCGAAACGGCAGGATATTCGATCGCTCATGCCAGAGGTGCAGTCATTAATATGTGTCGCCATCAACTACTACACACCTCACCAACGCCCCTCAAATCCCCCTTGTGAGAGGGGGGACGATACAGCGGTCGAATATGCTAAAATCTCTCGCTACGGTTGGGGGCGGGATTACCACAGAATTTTTCACAAAAAACTGAAGGTTTTGGCAAATTGGGTGCGATCGCAAGGCGAGGGAATTGAAGCGCGGTATTATGCTGATACCGGGCCAATTCAGGATAAAATGTGGGCGCAGCGTGCCGGGATTGGCTGGATTGCCAAAAATGGTAATGTAATTTCGCGCGAATACGGTTCTTGGGTGTTTTTGGGCGAAATCTTGACTAATTTGGAGTTAGCGTCGGATGAGTCTCATACGGAACATTGCGGTACTTGTACTCGCTGCATTGAGGCGTGTCCGACGGGAGCAATTACTGAGCCTTTTGTGGTGAATGCCGATCGATGTATAGCCTATCACACGATCGAGAATCGAGCCGAAAAATTGCCCGACGAAATTGCATCTAATTTACAAGGTTGGGTAGCAGGTTGCGACATTTGTCAGGATGTTTGTCCTTGGAATCAGCGATTTGCTAAACCAACTGATGTGGCAGAGTTTGAGCCTTATCCTGAAAATATAGCACCGACACTTGCAGAATTAGCCGACATTTCCGACGAGGAATGGAACCGCAGATTTACAGCTTCCGCGCTGCGGCGCATTAAACCGGAAATGCTGCGGCGAAATGCCAAAGCCAATCAAATTAACCCTTAAAATTTGAGATGTTCGTCAGGGTGCTTAGGGGGCACATTACCCTATAGATAATAACCCTAGGGTATGTACGGAGCGCCAATAGTCAATACATTATGCAGTAAGTCATTCCCCATCTAAAATCTAAAATCTAAAATCTAAAATTGTATGATACCCGGTTCCTTATTTGCTATTGTCCCATGACCAAAGTAATTATTTTTGATTTTGACGGTACTTTAGCAGATACAATCGATATTCTTCTGAGCATCACCAACCGTTTGTCAGTAGAATTGGGCTTTAAGTCTGCGACCAAGGAGCAAATCGCTCAACTGAGCAATTTAACTTCTTGGCAACTCCTTCAGTATTCTGGCATTTCTATCTTCAAATTCCCGCTGTTGATTAGAATGTTGAAAGCAGAGTTACGCAGCGAAATTCCCAACATTCAATTATTTCCGGGAATTAAAGAAGTTTTACTGGAGTTAAAAAAACTGGGATTTCAACTGGGCATTATCACATCTAATTCCAGAGAAAACGTCTTGGCATCGATGGAAAAAAACGGTTTGCAAGATACTTTCACATTTATTTACTCGGGTTCAACTTTTGGCAAACATAAAGTTATTAATAGCTGGCTAAAAAGAGAAAATATAAATGCTAAAGAAGTTGTTTATGTGGGAGATGAGATTAGAGATATAGAAGCTGCTCGAAAAACAGGAATTAAGGTAATGGCTGTAGCTTGGGGTTTTAATTCTCAGGAGGCTTTGGCTGCACACAATCCCGATTTTTTGATTAAACGCCCCCAGGAATTGATAGAGATTATGAGTAATTTGCGAGAAGTGTAAACTGAAATTGCCAAAAGTAAGACTCCTCGGTGGAAATCAATTCTACACAAACTCTCGTTGCAGCAGAGAGGGACTAAAGAATAAAAGGGGTATTAAAGCCTGATTTGTTATCAGCTATAGTCCCTATTATACTCTGTAAGAGTAAAATCTATTAATCTCCTTCGCCCCGTTTTAGTGCTGCTAAAACTGCTTGCTGGCTAACTGCTTGGTAGATTTTGCTAAAATGTTGCTTGAGTGCGTCAGATGCGGGCGAGGATTTACTAGCGCTTCCTTTTCCGTCGGTGGCGATGGGAATTGGGCCTAAGATATCTAATACTGTTTCGCTGCTGGGTGGGGGTACAATAACTACTAAAGATGATTCTAGCTGCTGATTGTATTCCCAAAAGCGATCGACCTTTGGCAATTTAGAATTCGCTGTGGGCGCATTTTCGCCGGAGTTGAGTTGAGAATTTTCCTCTCCTTGCGTACCTCGTCTTTGACGAAGTGCTGTCAAAATTTGCTCTTTGGTTCTCCCCCGCAGTTGAAAGAGTACGAAGGGGTCTTCACTGAAGCGATCGCCCAATAAGTAGTATACTGCACTGATGTGTTTGCAAGGGTTTTGCGGGTCAGGACAGCTACAGCGCGATCGAATATCAGATAAACTTAACGGAAATAGCGTTTTGCCCGCCGCTGCAAATACATCTTCAATATTGTGCGGCATTTCTCCTGCTAAGAGTTTAGCTGAAAAAACTGCTCTTTGAGACATATTTTCAATCACATAATCCCAATCTTCATCGCTTAAGGTGTCTAGGCCTAAAGAAACTTGATAGGGTTTTGGATCAGTGCCTTGAACTACGGCAATTACTTCTTGGTTAGGGAATTTAATGCTGAGAACTTTACCTTCGCGCGCATATTGCCAGCCACGTTCTAAGCGCTTTTTGAAGCGATAGGTATTGATTAAATCTAACCACTGTTGTGTCCACCATTCTCTGTCAATCATTTATTTGGGAATTGGGAATTGGGCATCGGTCATAGGGCATCGGGCATTGGGCATCGGGCATTGGGCATTGGTAATTGGGATGTTGAATTCAGAAAGAAAAAAACAGCTATCCGTGTATTCGTAACTTCCGTGTCATGCTGTTTGGAATGGGTTATATAGCGGTTCTCAAGAAAGTGAGGTATGCCCTATGCCCTATGCCCTATGCCCTATGACCGATAGCACGTGATCTTTATGAGAAATGCTATATTATTATTCTTCTGTTTCTATAATAGCATTGCGATCGAGAATCAGTAAATTCCGAAGTTGGTCTGTATCTAGCTCGGTGAGCCAGTTTTCGCCAGCGCTGACAACTTGTTCGGCTAACGCTTTTTTGCTTTCGATCATATCGTGTATTTTCTCCTCTAACGTACCTGTGCAGACAAATTTGTGAACTTGTACATTGCGGGTTTGACCGATGCGAAATACGCGGTCAGTTGCCTGATTTTCGACTGCAGGATTCCACCATCTGTCATAGTGGAAAACGTGAGTTGCTCTGGTTAAGTTCAAACCTGTCCCGCCTGCTTTTAAAGATAAAATCATAATCGGCGGGCCTTGGGGGTCGTGCTGGAAGCGATCGATCATTTCTTCCCGCTGCTGTTGCCGAATTCCGCCGTACAAGAACAAAACTTCTCGCCCTAAATGCTGTTCTAGATGGGGTTTCAGGAGTTTTCCCCATTCAGCAAATTGAGTGAAAATTAAAGCCCGATCGCCCTCAGCGAGCACCTCTTCTAACATTTCCACCAACCGCTGCAATTTCCCCGATTCCTGACTCTTAATCTCCAATTCTTTCGGCTTTGCTTCTGCTTTCACAAGAGCCGGATGGTTGCAAAGTTGCTTGAGTTTTACCAGCAAAGCCAGAATCATTCCGCGACGCTGAATGCCTTCGGCTGAGTCTAATTCAGCTATTGACTCTTCGACTATTTTCTGATATAATACCGCCTGTTGAGCCGCCAGCCCGCAAAACACAGTCATCTCCTGTTTTTCGGGCAAATCTTGGATGATTTCTTTGTCAGTTTTCAGGCGGCGGAGGATGAAAGGCCGAACGAGCGATCGCAAAGTCTGCAAAGATTCTCGATCGCCGTATTTCTCGATCGGAATTGCAAATCGGCGCTGAAAGAAATTGCGCGGCCCCAAATAGCCAGGATTGAGAAAGTCCAAAATAGACCACAATTCTTGCAGTCTATTTTCCACGGGAGTTCCCGTCAGCGCAATTCTAAAAGATGCCTCGATTTGTCGCACCGCTTGCGACTGCTTCGCCTCGGAATTTTTAATATTTTGCGCTTCATCCAAAACCAATCCTTGCCATTTAATGCCTTGAAATTCCTTAGCATCCCGAAACACCAGCGCGTAACTGGTAATTATTAAATCCTTTCCCTTAATTGCCGTCGCAAATGCTTTGCCTTTAGGGCGTTTGTCTCCGTGGTGAACTAACACTTTCAGCGTCGGGCCAAATTTCTTGACTTCGCGCTCCCAATTGCCCAATACTGATGTGGGACAAACCAGTAATGTTGGCGCTTCTAGGGCATCTTGTTCCTGTAAGTGCAGGAGAAAAGTAATAAGCTGAATAGTATTGTGGCACAAGATATTATTGGCAACAAAATTGTGATGCTTGCTCACCTCAAAATCATAAACCCACCCACTGTACTCAAAATCCTCAATTTCTTCTATTCTGCAATAAAATACTTCTTGGTCTAGAAAAAGTTGTAAGCCTTCTCTGATTGTATCTAGCTGTTGTGTGTCTAAATTTGCATAAGCTTCTAAAGTTTGATTCGTCCACTTTGAAGGCTTGAGCTGACGGTATTCTTGTTCTGCCGAGCCATTTAAAATATTTTCCATCCCTGCGACTACCCTGGCCAGACTCCTGTGGGAAAACTCCTGAGAACCGTTGATGTAAACCGGGTTGTGCATTCCGAAATGGCGCAATGGTAATTTTGTAATTTCCACTGCACGAGCGACGATATCGGAAGCAGGAATTCCCTCAACATTGGTGTTGCAAGCCGATTCGCAAATCTGCTCTAATTTACGCTGTTTTTCGGAATCACCGAAGCCAATTTCCTGCAAAAATATGCGCGCTGAGTTACCGCCGAAAGTACCAATATAATAGGTGCGAAAAATCCCGCTGCCATTGGTGGCGCATTTCTGTCTGGTGGCGATTCGCAGCCAAATTCCAAAGCGCCGCAGCAGTGTAGAAAGTTGTTGGATGATTAAAGGCGAAGCGGTGCTAATTTCGATATTTCGCGTGTTAAGGAAGACAGAACCTTCAGCATCAAAGTAGTTTTTGAGGAAAATCCGTATGGTGTCAAGATTGGCTTGCATGATAAATTGCGGGAAGCTTTTCTCGGCTGACAGCTTCCCCCACTCGTAGCCTTTAGACTCAAGAAAGCTTTGGTACGATCGACTACATACAACCAAGTCTGCTGCTGTCTGCTTAGCACGAGTACGAACAGCAGGATTATTGATTTTTACTCCATACTTTTTGCCGATCCGGTGCAGTGCGACACGTAACTCTTGAAGAACTGTCGCATCTTTTTGTGCGATCGAGAGTACAGCTCGATCGCGCTGCTCATATCCCTCAGCAATCTGCCAAGCCAGAAACTTGACCAAATCGGGATCTTCCGGTTTTCCTTCCCAATACAATTTAGCAGGAACGCAAACATAATCTCCCACCTTGAGGTCATTTGTCCAGCCATCGCGTCCTAACAATTTGTGGCGGCGGGTAATTGTGATGCTGCTACCGTCTTGCAGTTTGATTGTTCGCAACTTTTCTTGCACTTGCTGGCGGTAAAGTCGTCGAATAGGTGCCTGTACAATTTTGCCTGTTTCCTGATTTATGGAATTTACCAGTAATTGCTCGTTAGGTTCAGACCAAAAGCCCTCACCGTCGAATTCTGTTTTTCCGGCATAAGCTTCCCATATTTTTTCAGCTTTTTGTAAAAAACCATTGACAAAAAGCAAACTTTGTGGTAACAAGCATTTACCGAGCCCCATATCGTCCGCGAGACAAGCACCCAAACCCCAGCGTTCTAAGAATGCTAACCAGCCTGCTCCTAGGGCTTGATAAGGCCGCAATTGTCCTCGGAAACTAGCCGGAGTTGCGATCGCACTTACCGCTTGATTATCGCTCAAAGTATTCAACAATTCCTGAAGTTGACCCGTAGCCTCAAAATTCACCACAGGCAATTTTTCGATCATCTGAGTATCGCCCGACGCCAAACGCAAAGCATCCTCCAAAGAAAGAGTCATTTGCTCTTTGCGGCTGGCAAAAAAAGTTTGAGCCGCTTTCACATCCGGCGCGCGCAACTCCACCCACTCGCCGTTAATTTCCACCAAAGGCGAATTCAACGCGGTCAATCTGTCAAATTCTGCCTTAGAAATGCGCTGTCCGCCGATCGTCAATTCCCACTTAAAATTTAGCAGACTTTGCAATCCCAGCCCACCTTTCGCCGGAGTCACTTTCGGAGTTTCCGCTTGAATGCTCAAACCCAAGCGACTCGCCCAACCATCTGTCTTTGTCAAACTAGGCGGCAAAACTACGCCCAATCCGCTATCAGTAAAACGCCAAGCCACAGACTTGATAAAATTGTAGGCATCTAACGGTTTTAAAAGACAAGATTGAGGCCGCTGTGCTTGCAAACTCGGTTCAATTAACGGATAGAGTTTTGAGGCTAAGCCCAAGCCGCTGAGCAAAGTTTCTTGAGGTAATTCTATAGTCCTGCCTGCATAATTCAAACGCTCGACTGAGTTGTTCCAAATGGTTGTCGCGTCTACCAAAAATTCTGCTTCATCTGCTGCTTGCAAGCAATAATTTAAACTCCAGTCGGCTTTACCGGGCGCTGGTGGTATGAGTTGAAAGCAAGTGCGAAATTGATTGTGTTGAGATAATTGGTTTTGCAGCGGTGCAGTCCAAGCACTCAGCTTGGTTGCCAAGTTTTCCAATGCTGCTGTTTCTACTTGCACAATTCCAGATTCCTGCTGCAAAGCTTGCAGCCAGTCGCGCACAGGAGAAACTGCTTTGATGTCTAAAGTAAAGCTACCAGTCGTTAGCGCAGCCCTCGAAGAGGATCGCACTTGACTATCTACAATACTGCTCAAAAAGCCTAACACCAATTCCTCCGCCCCCATCGGCAAATCGACCGCTAAAGGCAATTGACTAGATTCTTCTTCCTTTTCCCCTCTTCCTTCTTTTTCCCCTCTTCCTTCTTCCTTTTCCCCTCTTCCTTCTTCCTTCTTCCTTCTTCCTTCTTCCTTCTTCCTGACATCCGTTACATCCGTTACAGAATCCGTTGCCGAACTTCCTTCTTCCTTCTTCTGATATGTTCTGCAAGCCGTCGGCATTTGCTTGACAAAAGTGGCGAGGCGGAGTGTATCTGTAGAACTATCTAACAACGGTTGCCATTTGGCAATAGCAGAACCGTCCGACTGTTTCTCCAATCCAGGCAAAAACTTGCATCTTGCCAACAAATCCAAACTCCACCTAGCAATATGAGACCAAAAACGCAAATCTGAGCCGACAAAAGAGTCTGTTTCTGTGCTGTTAAGGGGTAGTGATTGCAAGAAAACAAAAGCTGCTTGAGGGTTGAGACAAAAACCCTGGACTTGCCAGGGATAAAGGTAAATTTCCTCGGTTTTAGTGGGTTCCTCAAGTGCTGCTGCTGAGTGCTGCGGCATCAGAGTTGCGTTTGATTCTGAGATTTGGGTGGGAAGTGCGATCGCCCGAATTTCCCTTTTAATCGAGGAGTTTTGGGCGGGAATTTCTGCTGCGTTTTGAGTTTTAGGCGATCGCCTAGTTTTTTTGCTTTTTTCCGGTGGAGTTTCTGCGGTTTCCGGTAATTGCCAATCCAGTTTTCCCGACTGTTGCAAGGAATTTAGGAAACTCTTAAATTCAGCTTCGGTCATAGCTAAGGGATGCTGTAGATTTATCCCCACCTTGGTGTCAATTGCCCCTATTTTTCGCCAAGTTTCTCCCCATATAAATAAGCAATTTTTCTCATCCTCTAGGAGCCAACTGCCGTGTAAAATTGCCATATTTTTTTACCCTGATATTTGTATTTAAGTGCGAGGTTGACTACAGCATTTATATGGAATTTGTGAAAATTTTATTTAAAACAAACCGAGGAAATTTTGAGCCAGATAGGAATTAGGTAGAACCTGTATATTTAGGTACTTAGGGCACACCTTACCGCTTATTGCCAGGCCTAGATAACTAAATCCCTCTTCCTTCTTCCTTCAACGTCCCAATTCCCAAACGAAAATTGATCGTACCATCTATGGAAGGCGTTTAGCGGACGATCGACCAGAGAATCGACCCCAGACTGCAAAAAATAATTCGAGAGTATAAATGCTTATAAGCCAGACGCAGACAGTCGATCGCGAGGCGATTATCCCTGTCTTTTGGCGTCGGACTCTCAAACATCCTGTGGTAATGTTACGATCCCGACAGAGAAAGAATGTGGTAGATAAGGAAGCAGTGCTACATGGTAGAGATAGACAAGTCAATATCCTTCGATGGACGGGATATTAGACTGAAGATTGGTTTACTAGCGCCTCAAGCAGGCGGTGCAGTTTTGATTCAGTCGGGTGACACGGCCGTTTTGGTGACAGCGACTCGATCGCAGGGGAGAGAGGGAATTGATTTCCTGCCCCTGTTGGTGGATTACGAAGAGAGACTCTACGCTGGCGGTAAAATTCCCGGTGGATTTTTGCGCCGGGAAGGGCGTCCCCCAGAAAAAGTGACTCTGACGGGTCGTTTGATCGATCGACCCCTGCGTCCCCTATTTCCAAGCTGGCTGCGAGATGACATCCAAGTTGTAGCCACAACGGTTTCGATGGACGAACAAGTGCCACCGGATGTTTTGGCGGTGACGGGGGCTTCAGTAGCGATACTGCTGGCGAAAATGCCGTTTTACGGGCCGATGGCTGCGGTGCGAGTCGGTTTGGTAGGAGATGATTTCATCATCAACCCAACTTACAGCGAAATCAGAGAAGGCGAGTTGGATCTCGTGGTAGCTGGTTCTCCTGACGGAGTAATCATGGTAGAAGCCGGCGCCAACCAGTTGCCGGAACAGGATATCATCGAGGCGATCGACTTCGGCTATGAAGCAGCCTGTGACTTGATTCAAGCCCAGCGCGAAATTATGGCGGAATTGGGTATCGATTTGGTGGTAGAGGAACGGCCATCCCAAGATTCGGCCCTAGAAAACTTCATTCGCGATCGCGCCCAAGAACCCATCCGCATCATTTTGTCAAGATTTGAAAAAGACAAAACAATACGGAATGCAGCTTTGGACGAAGTTAAGGCAAATGCAGTCGAATCTGCGATCGCCGAACTTGCCGAAGACGATCCGGTAAAACTAGCCGCCACCGCCAACAGCAAGGCGATCGGCAACGTTTTCAAAGACGTTACCAAAAAAATGATGCGGAAGCAGATCCTCGAAGATGGCATTCGCGTAGACGGTCGCAAGCTAGACGAGGTGCGACCCGTTTCTTGTCGCGTAGGCGTGCTGCCGTCGCGAGTACACGGCTGTGCGTTGTTTAATCGGGGGTTAACCCAAGTCTTGTCCGCAGCTACCCTGGGAACCCCAGGCGACGCCCAAGACTTAGGAGACGACTTGCACCCGCAGCAAGACAAACGCTACCTGCATCACTACAATTTCCCGCCGTTTTCGGTAGGAGAAACCAAGCCGATGCGATCGCCCGGCCGCCGAGAAATCGGTCACGGAGCCCTCGCAGAACGCGCTTTGCTGCCCGTGTTGCCATCCAAAGAAGATTTCCCCTACGTGATTCGCGTAGTTTCCGAAATCCTTTCTTCCGACGGTTCCACCTCAATGGGTTCAGTTTGCGCCTCAACGCTAGCATTAATGGATGCAGGCGTTCCCCTTTCCCAACCCGTCAGCGGCGCGGCAATGGGCTTAATTAAAGAAGGCGATGAAGTCCGAATTTTGACTGACATTCAGGCAATTGAAGACTTCTTAGGCGACATGGACTTCAAAGTAGCCGGTACCGACACCGGCATTACTGCTTTGCAGATGGACATGAAAATCAAAGGTTTGCCCTTAGATGTGATTGCCACCGCCATCCGACAAGCCAAACCAGCCAGACTGCACATTTTAGAAAGAATGCTGGCAACCATCGACACTCCCCGCAAGGAAATGTCGCCGTTTGCACCGCGTTTGCTAACCCTGAAAATCGATCCAGAATTTATCGGTTTGGTAATTGGGCCTGGTGGCAAAACGATCAAAGCCATCACCGAAGAAACCGGTGTCAAAATTGACATTGAAGACGACGGAACCGTGACAATTGCTGGCAACGACAGCGAAAAAGCTCAGCGGGCTTACAACATTGTCCAAGGCATGACGCGCAAGTTGAATGCAGGAGATGTGTATGTCGGCCGCGTAACTCGAATTATTCCGATCGGCGCTTTTGTGGAAATTTTGCCCGGAAAAGAAGGAATGATTCACATTTCCCAGTTAGCGGACTACCGCGTCGGGAAAGTGGAAGACGAGTTAGCTGTCAATGATGAAGTGATTGTCAAAGTGCGAGAAATTGACAATAAAGGTCGAATTAATTTGACCCGCTTGAATATTCATCCCGACGAAGCGGTAGCCGCCCGCGAAGCGCTGAATAAATAGTTTACGGTTGGTAATTGGTAATTACTTGTAGAGTAATTGCTAATTGCTAATTGCTAACTGGTGATTAGTAATTGCTAATTGCTAATTGAGATGAAATCTGATTGTTTCAGATTGATTTGGGAGTAGGTGCGCGACAGCGACAGATCGACAAAAGTGCGATCGGCTGTGGAAGTTAATAAAGTCGCGCACTTTACCCTCGGCGGTTGAAACCGTAACTACATAATCGATCGCAACTGTGATTCAAGAGTGACAATCTTCTATGTCCCCGTTATAGCCGCAGGATATCTTCTATGACCGAAAGCATCCAGGATACCCGCCACGTGATTCATCCGTCCAGAAATAAAAAACCTGTATCCGATAAAGGAGCCCCCGAATTTATCTCGCGCAAGTCAATGCTTCAAATCTAAAATCTAAAATCTAAAATCTAAAATCGATTGACAGGGGCAGTTCTATTTGAAACAGAGAACCTTTCCCAACCTCGCTACTTACTGTTAGGTGTCCGCCGTGAGCTTCCACAATTTGCTGGGCGATCGCCAATCCCAATCCAGAGCCGCCTTTCTTCCGTGTTCGTACCTCATCAACTCGGTAAAATCGATCAAAAATGTGTGGCAAATCTACATCGGGAATGCCGATTCCCGTATCTTCTATTTGAATTAAAATGCGATGAGATTGAGTCAATAACCGCAGCCACACTCTTCCTTCAGGTAAGGTATATTTGCAGGCATTGGTGAGTAGATTAGTGATAGCTTGTTTTAATAAATCAGAATTGGCTTTGATGATAACTCTCTCTTCAGGCAGTTCTAAATGAAGGCTTAAATGCTGGGCAACACCCTGTATTGATGAAGTGGCGATCGTATCTTTCAACAGGTCATTTAAGTGAATTGATTGAAGCGAGTTTCGGTCTAACTGTCCTGCCTGTCGTGCTAAAAACAAGAGATCAGTCACCAACCGATTCATCGACTTAGCCGTTTCAGCAATCTTTTCCAATCGAGAGTGCTTAGGCTTGCCGGCATCGACTGGGCTGAGTAAGCCAACTTGGGCATTGCTGAGTATTGTGGCAAGCGGTGCCCTTAGTTCGTGGGAAGCATCAGATGTAAATCTTTGCATTTGGGTATAGGCGTTTTGAATGGGTTGCATTGCCAATCCGCCTAAAAACCAACCTACTAGACTAATCGCGCCCAGGGTCAAGGGCAATGTTACCACCATTACCATCAGTAACTCTCTCAGTGTTTTCTGAGCATCAGTCAATGGGATGGCAATCTGGAGGTAGCCAATCGTGCGTCCCTTGTAGTCAACCGGAAGGGTTAATTGTCGCAGCCACTCGGGGTGAGACTGAATGGTTTGAAACGCCGCGCGAGCCTGAATCTGAGCCGAGGGCTGCGCCCCATAAAACTGTTGCAGTTGTCCAGTCGCTGAATACCACCGAGCATAAACAACTTCACTGTCAGAGGGAGGAGAATAATTCCCAAGAATCGGAACGTTACTCAGATCGATGTGTTCTTTTCCCTGCCGCAAACCATAGTCAATATTGGCAGCCATGACTCTTGCTTTTTTGTAGAGTAGTCGATCGCTCTCTTCTAAGCGGTTAACTGCTCGCTGGTAGTAAATGATCCCTGCAAAAATGATCAGAATAGCCCCCATCGAGAGCGTAAACCAGTGGGCAAGATTGCGGCGGCTACGATTAAACATCTGGATTCAAGCGATATCCCATACCATATACGGTTTCTAGCCAACGGACAGCACCTATCATCTGCAATCGCTGCCGCAGACGACGCACTAGGACAGTAATCGCATTACTCTCCGGTTCGCTGCCCCACTCCCACAAAGCTTGTTCTATTTGGCTACGGGAGAGTATCTGACGCGGATGGCGCATCAGATACTCTAGAAATAGAAATTCACGAGTCGATAACTGCATACTTTGCTCCCCCCGTTCAATAGTCAGCGTTGATAGATGTAGAGTCATATCTTCAACCTGTAAAGTATCTCCTTTCCAAAGTGGCGATCGTCGTCCCAATGCCCGCACCCGTGCCAGCAGTTCAAACACATCGGCAGGTTTGATCAGATAATCATCAGCTCCAGCGTCTAAACCGCTAATTTTGTCAACAATCGCATCTTTGGCAGTCAACAGCAACACTGGGGCCGTTTTTCCCAGACGGCGGTATTGCTGGCATAAGCTTAAGCCACTGATCTCAGGTAATAACCAATCCAGGATCAACAGATCATAGTCCCGCTTCGATAAAATCCACTGGGCCGTCGCCCCATCTTCTACACCATCGACAATATGTCCAGCCTCAGAGAGAGCAGCTTGAAGTGGCTCCAGTTGATCTACATCGTCTTCTACCAGGAGAATTCGCATCCGTCTAACCATTGTTTGGCAAATTTTACGTATGGTAGAGAAGAAATTTAGGCAAAGCCTCCATCACAGGTAAGATTTATGCCAATCTGTTGCTAACTAAAATGTTGGTAGTTTCTCCAGATTATTTCGAGCCATCTAAATCTAAAATCCAACATTCCAATGGCTTTACCTCGCCTCCTACCGCTTCTACACCGCGCTGCCTGGGAATTCTGGTTACCCCTGCCTTTGGTAGCAGCCTTATTCTGGACTACAGGTAACTTCCTCGCGGTTCAAGTTCTCAGCCGTCCTTATAACTCTGTCCACAAACTCCAGGCAGATAGACCGTTAAATCGGAGATTACCAGTAACAATCTTGACCATAAATGCAGAAATCGATCGCAGCCTAGGTGTTACCACTATTTTTGTCAACACCAGTGACTCAACTCTAAAGAAGCTGGAATACGAGTTTCCAGTAACCCAAGCCAGTCAGGTCGAAGCAACGATCGCCCAAGAATTAGCAATGCCGGTTGAAAATGTCCGCAAATTGATCAGCTACCGTATTAAGAACTAAGCGGATGATCAAAAAATTGCTGCACCATTCGCGAGTGGGAAATAGATCGAGTGCCGCCGATCCTAAGCAGGGATTTAGTGCCTGTGATGAGAAGGACTAGAAATTGTGTCTTCTGTAATATCGATAGGCTCCCAGTAATTAATTGGAGAAATGTGGGGATTGTCACCTTTGAGTCACATTTGCTGTTGACGCTAAGAGTAGACCTTGATTGTCAACCCTCTCCTCAATAGATTTTTGAGGATGAACAGTTCACGTTTCCAGCAACTCTTTTTAATTTCTGGTATCGCAGGAATTTTAATTCTTCTGAGTGGGCGTCGGATTTTTGGGCAAAACGGAAATTGCTTTACGCCTGGGTGTCGTTACAAATTCTACTCGTTGAGAAGCTAAAACTGTGGATAGATTAGAGAACACTGCACTGGTGGAACGTAACGAACCCCAAACAGGGACTCCAAAACCCTCTATTACTCTAATTGAAGCGATCGCCTTGATTGTCGGGCTAGTAATCGGCGCAGGCATTTTTGAAACCCCTGCTCTGGTCGCTGCTAATACCGGAACGGTTGGTGGTGTCATAGGAATCTGGCTAATGGGCGGTGTTGTGTCATTGCTGGGGGCACTTTGCTACGCCGAATTGGCAACGACTTATCCCCATGTCGGCGGCAACTACTACTACCTGAAACGGGCATTTGGGCAACCGATCGCGGTTTTATTTGCTTGGGCGCGCATGACTGTGATTCAGACTGGCTCGATCGCGCTGCTGGCATTTGTGTTTGGCGACTATGCCTCGGAGCTATTTCGACTAGGTGGCTACTCGCCTGCAATTTACGCAGCAGTCGCAATCGCCCTGCTCACAATGCTGAACATCATTGGACTGCGCCAGAGTAAAGGCCTCCAGAACTGGCTAGCGGTGATACTCGTTTTAGGCTTACTCCTAGTGATCGTGGTTGGTCTGGCATCCTCCCCTCCTCCCGTCGGGCCCCTTCCCTTCGATGCCTCTCCTACCTCTTCCTGGGGCTTAGCGCTGGTCTTCGTGCTGCTGTCCTATGGTGGTTGGAATGAAGCCGCTTACATTTCTGCCGAAATTCACCACCCGCAGCGCAATATTTTGCGATCGTTCCTCTGGAGCATTGGCATCATTACAGCACTTTATCTGCTGATTAATCTGGCATATCTGCGGGGATTGGGTATCGCAGGCATGGCAGACTCTCAAGCCGTTGCATCAGATTTACTGCGGCGAGTGCTGGGTGAACCGGGAGCCACGTTTGTGAGTTTACTGGTTGTGACCGCCACGCTGGGGTCGATCAACGGCAGCATCTTTACGGGGGCACGCAGCAGCTTTGCTCTGGGGCAGGATAGGTCTGCGTTTCGCTGGTTGGGACGCTGGCATCCGCATCCGAGTTCACCAACAACCGCTTATTTATTGCAAGGTGCGATCGCGCTGACGCTGATTGGGCTGGGAACCTTCACCCGCAAAGGATTTGAAACAATGGTGGACTACACTGCGCCCATCTTCTGGTTTTTCTTTTTGATCAGCACTCTGTCGTTAATTGTTTTACGCATTCGAGAACCCGATCAACTCCGCCCGTTTAGCGTACCGCTTTACCCGATCGTTCCCATAATGTTCTGCGCCATTTGTGGCTATTTGCTCTATTCCAGTCTGGTCTATACAGGCATCGGCGCGATCGTAGGGGTCATCGTTGTTCTACTGGGTATTCCCTTTGCCCGTCATACTACATAGCAACTTTTTTTGGAGATTTACGATCATGCAACTCAAAACCATTAGGCAATCAGTCTTTGTTGGCGTTAGCATTCTCAGTTTTGCTGCGATCGGCTGTACCGAACAACGTAACTTTGAGACAGTGGCTCCAACTCCGGCTGCCACATCCCCAACTAATTCTGTTTCCGATCTGGCTCAAGCGACTCCTAGCCCCACAACAGAAGCTCCCACCCGTCAACCCGATGTCGTTTACGTTCCAACCCCTGTACCGGTTGTGAATGAAATGCTGCGGCTGGCAAACGTGCAATCCAATGACGTAGTTTACGACTTGGGTAGTGGCGACGGTCGGATTGTGATTGCAGCCGCTCAAAAGGTTGGCGCGCGGGGCATTGGTATTGACATCAGCCCAGAACGCATTCGAGAAGCTAACGAGAACGCCAAAAAGGCTGGCGTGACCGATCGTGTCGAGTTTCGTCAGGAAGATTTATTCCAAACAGACTTCAGTGAGGCAACAGTTGTCACGCTTTACCTACTGCCAGAACTTAACATAAAACTGCGCCCCAAATTACTCAGTGAATTAAAACCAGGTACGCGCATTGTGTCCCATGAATTCGATATGGGCGACTGGAAACCTGAGCAGGTAGTAAAAGTGGGCGAGAGAACAGTCTACTACTGGGTTGTACCTGAAACTGCTTCGTAAAACTTATCTAAACTTGTCTAAACTCATTTTCAGACACAGTTTTTAGTTCACTTCCTACGCTATTGGGTAGACGGCTAATCCCAAGATAAGTAGGCTATCTCCCTCAAGCCGAGGGTTCCCAGTTTAAAATATTAACGCTTGCATTCCAATCGCGATCTAAAGATATACCGCAAGCAGGACAGTCAAAAGTCCGAACGCTTAGCGGCATATCTTTTTTTGTGCCACAATTCGAGCAAGTCTTGCTGCTGGGAAACCACTGGTCTACCAACACTAAATTAGCTCCGTACATTTGGCACTTGTAGTCGAGTTGACGTTTGAATTCGTAAAATCCAAGGTCAGATATTGCCCCGGCTAATTTGTGATTTGCCATCATTCCTTGAACGTTTAAGTTCTCAATCTTAATTACCCTGAAATTTTTGGCTAAATAAGTTGTCAACTTGTGGAGAAAGTCCAAACGAATGCGAGCTATCCGGGCATGAAGCTGACTAATTTTGCTGTAAGTTTTGCGCTGATTGCGAGAGCCTTTTACCTGTTTTGATGCTTGGCGCTGTAAAGTAGCAAGCTTGGTTTTCGCTTGTTTTAGCGGCTTTGGTGCATCAAAAGTCTGCTGGGTTGATAGCGTGGCCGCATACTTGATGCCGACATCAATTCCCACGGAGCCTTCAAAGTGCTGGACGGGCAAGCGCTCTGCGTCAACGCAGAAGGAAACGAACCAGCGATTCCCTTCTTTTGAAATAGTAAAAGTTTGAGAGATGAAACTGCATTCTAATGGTTCATAGAGTCGAAAAGTTCCCAAAGTAGGAATCTTGATCTTGCTGCCAGCGGCTAACAAAACTTTACCGTTCGACGAGTCAACAGTGAAAGATTGACCGGAGCGTCGGCTAGCAAATTTCGGATGACCTGAAGAACCAGAACGGTAGCGACTAAACGCATCTTTCAAATCGATTAACGCATTTTGATAAACTCGACTGGATAACTGATTCATCCAAGCAAATTCAGGTTTTTTCTTGACGTAGTTGGTGAGAACTTTCTTGACTTCGTTGATTACCTTCGAGTCGGTAAATTTCCCCTCACTGTACATTTGAGTCCGCAAGCTCAATCCAAAGTTAAAAACCACGCGCCGGAATCCTGCGTGTTTTGCCATCAACGTCGCTTCCTTATTATTTAGTTTTAGCGCTCGTTTGATGGCAAACATAAAACTCCCTCAAGCGTGATTAACTATGAATAAGTTTAGCAAACTATTTGGCACTTAAGTTAAACTCCTGCTAATTTGAAGAAGTAGTGAGACTATTGCAGCTTGAGAAGTCAGACTCTATATACCTGGCACGTCGATCCGATCGACGTGCCAGGTCAGCACTCTAACTCACGTTAAATAACCGCAATACAGTCAATCTCTACTAACACATCTTTCGGCAAACGCGAAACCTCCACACAAGCGCGCGCCGGTGCAGTTTCCGCATCAAAATATTTCGCATAAACCGCATTCACGGCGGCAAAATCATTCATATCTTTGAGAAAAACCGTAGTTTTTACCACATCCAACCAAGTAGCGCCGGCTTCTGTGAGAATCGCTTCTAGATTCGCCATAACTTGTTCGGTTTGTTTTGCCACATCGTCGGTGTAGACAATATCGTTTAGTCTAATGTCGATCGCAATTTGACCAGCTACAAACAGCATAGTGCCCGTAGCGGCGATCGCTTGATTGTAAGGGCCCACGGGTGCCGGTGCTTTGTCAGTACGAATAATTTTGCGGGTCATAGATGTCACTTTTTGGGATTCTTGTTGAGAGGTTTCCGGTTTGTAGTCGATTTCTGGTTCTGAGATTTCTGGCTGGTAGATTTCTCCATCTGGCATTATCGCACCAGTCAAGCCTGCATTTTTAATATTCCAATCATAGGTTTGAGCATCAGTCAAGTCTGCTTCCTGAAGGTAGGCTTCCTCCAGATTTGCTCTTATCAAATTTGCTTTTTGAAGAATCGCTCTTTCGAGATTTGTCCCTGCCAGACAGGCTTTTTTCAAATTGGTTCCTGTGAGGTCCGCTGCACTAATATCCGCCTCAGCCAGATTCATGCCTGATAAGTTAAGTGCAGACAGATTGACTCCTCGGAGTTTGGCTTTCTGGAGATTGGCATTTTGGAGGTTAGCACCCTCTAAGTTCACTTGAATCAATTCTGCTCCTGTCAAGTTTGCCCTCGTCAAATTTGACTTGCTCAGATTTGCTCTCTTTAAATTTGCTTCCTTCAAGGAAGCTTTAGTTAACCATAGAGAGATTAATTGAGCACCACTTAGGTTTGCATTGTCCAGTTTAGTATTACTCAAATTGGCTCCAGTGAGGTTTGCCATACTCAAGTCAGCACCGCTGAGGTCTGCAAAACTGAAGTTGACATTACCTGTCACCCCACTTAAGTTTGCTCCTACCAAGGATGCTCTACTGAAGTTTGCTCCTCGGAGGTCTGCACCATTCAAAGTGGCCTCACTCAAATCAGCTCCCGACAGATTTGCATTCACTAGGTGTATGCCACTCAAGTCTGCACCTTTGAGGTCTATCCCGCTTAACAGTTGTCCCCCAAAGCTTCGTTCGCCTTTGGCGTATTTTTCTAAAAGTTCTTCAGCCGTCATTCATAACCTCGATCGCCCTTCCGCTACACCCCACATTCCCAGCCTACCACCAAAACCGAAAGCGCGAGCTAAATCTGCGTTAATCTGCGTCTATCCATTTTCATCTGCGGTTAACAAATTCCCTTTTTTGCAACCGCAGATAGAGGCAGATAAACACAGATTCACGCAGATGAATTAGAGATTATCTGCGTGAATCCGCGTCTATCAATTCTTATCTGTGGTTAAGAAATTACCTTTTTTAACCGCAGATAAATGCCGATTTACACATTACACACCAACCGGAGCACCAACAACCTCACCTTTCAACATCCGAGAAGCAGCATCAAGCAATTGCTCCTCCAAATAAGGCTTAGTGAAATAGCCTTTCGCGCCCAAACTGTAAGCCATTTGGCGGTGTCTGTCAGCACCGCGAGAAGTTAGCATCGCGATCGGCAATTCACACAAAACCGCATCCTTCTGCATCCGAGAAAGTAGTTCCAAACCGTCCATTCTCGGCATTTCAATATCGCAGAAAACGATATCGCAAGGCAGACCAGATTTCATCTTTTCCCAAGCTTCCTTACCGTCGCGAGCTTCTTCTACACGATAGCCAGACTTCTCGAAAGTAATCGACAATAGCGATCGCACGGTAATCGAGTCATCCACAATCAGCACAGTCGGCTCAGTCTTCTCGAGTTCCGCTTCGGCAGCAGCCCGATCGCCCTCATCCCAAAGCGTACCGCCAGTGTCCTTCCGCAGCCTTCCAGTAGCCAAATCGATCAGCTCCAGAACGTCCGCAATTGCCACGATCCGACCGTCTCCGAGCACCGTGGCCCCAGCAATCCCGATCGGCTTCGGCACTGGCCCTTCCAACGGCTTGATCACAATTTCCTGTTCCGTCGAAACCTGATCCACCTGCACCGCCAAGAAATTGCCAGCAGAGCGGAGCACAATCACCGAAATCATGTCATCGTCAGTATTAAACCCGTAAACACTGCCCCGACCCAAATGGCGGCTGTAAGCCAGCAGATCCCGCAGCGGCCGGAACGGCAAGCTTTGACCCCGCCACTCAATGCAAGGCAAACCATCCGCCCCCGTCGTCACCTGATCGCGAGGCACATCGATCATATCCTCGACCCCATCCATCGGGAAAGCAATGCGAGCGCGATCGCTAATGCAAGTCAGAGCCTTAGAAATGCTCAACACCAGAGGTAAACGGATCGTAAACACAGTCCCCTTGCCGATGGTTGAATCGATCGACACAGTGCCCCGGATTTCCTGCAACGAAGTCTGCACCACATTCATACCGACCCCCCGGCCGGCGTACTCCGTCGCCTGTTCCTGAGTGCTGAAACCCGGCATAAACAGCAAATCGTAAACTTCCGAGCGAGACATCCTCTGAGCCTGAGCCGCCGTCAGCATACCCTGCTTAATCGCCTTCGCCTTCACCCTTTGCGGGTCAATTCCGGCCCCGTCATCAGAAACCGAAACCACGGTTTGGTTCCCTTGGTGGAAAGCGCGAATCGTAATCCTGCCGACTGCAGGCTTCCCAGCCGCCAGACGCACCTCCGGCGCTTCGATCCCGTGAGTAATCGCATTGTTCACCAAATGAGTCATCGGGTCATATAGTTGATCCACAATCATCTTGTCGATCAAAATATCCTTACCCTCAACCTGCAATTGAGCCTGCTTGCCGCACTTAATCGCAATTTCCCGCACCGCCCGGAACAGCCTGTCCGTTGTCTCCGCAAACGGCTTCATCCGGGCGCGAGTTAAACCTTCTTGCAGTTGAGTCGTGACTTGCCGCAGTTGGCGAGTCACCTGATCCGCCTCATCCACCAAAAACTCAATGTCCGCCGCCGACTCCCGTACCCGCACGATCAGCTCGATAATCTCCTGAGCCAAACTGTGGAAAGGAGTAAACCTGTCCATTTCCTCCGGTCTCCAGGCACTTTCCCTGGTGTGCGCCGAATCCTCAGAGCGCCAGGCCGATCGGTGTCCCTGCCGGTTGGCCAGCAAAGCAATCTCCAAAAGACTCCGCTCGTAGAAATCCTGAGTCCGCTGGCTCACATCGCTCAGCAGCGTTACCTGGTGCAGCAAATTGTCCAAAAACTGCCGCATCCGTTCTTGGTCTTGCTCCAAACTGTTGCGGTTCACAACCAGTTCCCCCATCAAATTGCTGAGGTTGTCCAGTTGCTTGACCGGCACCCGCATCGTCTGGTCGCCGAACCCGCCCGCGCGGGCATTCCGCCTGGGTCTGTTGATCGCCGACGGCCCCATATTGCCTTCCCCTTGGCGGCCACTGTCCTTGGGATCTTCCAGCAGTTTTTCCAAATCGCCAAATTCGTCGTCGCTCTCCTCGGCAGCAGCGCGCGAAACTTTACTGGCAGTTGTCGCCGGTGCAGAAATTTCCGGCATAGTTGCGCTCTCGCTGAGGAGTTCTTCGAGATCCGAGAAAACTTCTGTATTTACCGGACTCTGATTTGTGTTCCCAGAAGCTGCTATGACAGCTCCCGCACCCCCGGCAATTAACAGTGCTTCTAAATCGTCAAAATTGCCTTCGGCATCCTCATCGCCTGATTCGCCCTCGCCAAAAAAGTCTGCCAGCGACGCCTCTTCTAACTCTGAGGAATCGGCCTGGGCCGACTCGTCCTCAGCGTCCCAAAAGCCCGTCGTCAGTTCCGAAGTCACCAGAACCTCAGCATCGATCGAATCCAACAAATCATCAAAACCCTCCAACTCTTCGTTGTTGAGAGTAGCCCCGGTTTCCATCGCCGAGAGCAAGTCAGCATCCCCATCAAACATACCATCGAGAGATTCTGCAGGCAGTGCCTCTAAATCCACACTCGAAAAATCCGTTTCCAGGGCATCAAACAAATCATCTTCGCCCTCAAACTCCCCGGCGGCATCTGTTTCGGCTCGATCGAACAAATCCGCACTCGCCTCGTCGAACAAACCATCGGCAGGTTGGGCAGACAACTCCTTCACATCCGCAGCGCCGTCATCTGGCGCCGATCCAGCATCCCCCTGCTGCACCATGCCTTCCCCAAACATATCCTCCAAGAAATCGAAAGCTGCGCCCTCATCAGATTCGACATTTAAAATTTCCGACTCAGGACGATCGTCGGACAAAGCCTCTAGTTCAGCCTCTGCCGAATTTGCCAAGCCTTGGTCGGAAACCGCCGCACCATTGTTCTCGAACAAACTCCCCAAGTCGCCCTCATCAACTCCCACATCCGCACTCAGCAATTCTGAATGCCCATCATTGGGCCAACTCCCACGGGCTTGCCCCGAAGCTTCTCCGTCATACTCAGTACCCGTAGGTACAGAACCGAACAGCTCAGCCAAATCCGCCGCTTCTCGGGAAGTAGCCGATCCTTTGCCATCCCGCACAGTTTGTTCATCCTCAGAAATCGCGTCCGAGGTCATATCCCCAAACAGCGCATCTAAATCCGTATCGTCCACTTCCAGGTTGAGCGATTGCACAGACTCGTCTTCCATGCCCAAAGCATCTTCTAGCCAGTTTTCATCCGCAGAGATATCTAAATCAGAATTTGATGTCATGTTAAGAACGTTGCCCATTTCCTCATTTTGTTCGGTGCCTGCAGCTTGATCTCGATCGCCCCCGTTCTCCCCACCTTCGTCTTCTGAAGAAAGGAAATTAGAAGTAATCCCCAACAACTCGCTCAAATCCGAATCCTCGCCAAGCTCAGAGAACAACTCGAAATCATCGATTTCAGGCAGACCAACCGCTTCGGCCTCCGCTGAATCATTGCCCCCCCCTGCTGCAGGTTTCTTCGATTCTCCATCTAAAGCCTCAGACTTCAGGGAATACTCCGAAGAGACTGCCAGCCCACCTGTTGCCTCAGATAAGCCTAAATCGCTGAACAAGTTCTCGAAATCAGCATTGTCCGTACCACCTGCAGAAGTTTGGGCAGCCACTTCGTCCAAAAGCGTACCGAGAGCATCTTCGTCAGCTTGTCCCCTGGCTGGGGCCACCGTCTCGTCTCGCCGCTCCAAACCGCCCTTACCGTTACCCGTTTTAACCTGTTTGCGAGTTAACCGCTGGCTCGAACCCGCATTTTTCTGACCGGCAGCTACTGCCGTGCCCTCTGCCTCCTCTCCAAACAGCAAATCCTCCCCAAACAAACTCGTCAGGTCATCAATCGGAGGCTTCGTGTTCGTTTCGGAACTTTCCGCATCGTATTCGTCAAACAACAAATCAGTAAAATCGCCGGAATTGTCATCGTCTGACCCCAGCATTCCCGCCGATATCCCAGAAGACTGTGCATAGTCGAGGTCTTCTTCTTCTTCCCAAGCGCCGTCGAGATCCGGGGACTCGCCGTCAAACAAGTCAGCTAAAGTGTTGAGTTCTGCCGCGCCCACTTCCGGGCCGGTGCGGGTCGAGCCTCTAAATGCACCCGTCTCTATATCCGATTCTGCGAAGGCGGAATCCGCGTCGAACTGGGACGATCGAATGCCACTTTCATCGTTGCTGTTGCCACTGTCGAGTTGGTCGAACAGCTCGTCTATACTCAGCCCCGAAATAGTCGGCAGCAACTTGTTCAATCCATCCGGGGCATCGCCCGATCCCACCAGATCCCAGGCCTCATCCTCAACAGAAACCACATTTTTCCCGGATTTACTCGGTTGAGCGAAGGCCAGCAAATCTTCAAAATCTGTTTCTGGAACCAGAACAGCCGGCTGCAGCGCCAGAAGTTTTGCACTTGGTGCGATCGACGATTCTAGACCAGAAATGACCAGTTCTTGCGCTTGTTTGATGTCTTTGATCACCGTTGGGGCTAAGGTACGGTAGGTATTGTCTGGGTTGGCGATCGCCTTGGATACAGCTTGGATCAATTCTATCCAGCAGGGCAGTTCAAATTCTTCCCCCGCCCTGAGCAAGTTCCGACAAATGTTCTTGAGTTGCCGCCTGCTTTCTGGCCCTTCGGGCTGTTTGAACTCTTGCAGAAGTTCCCGCATCCTCGCCGGCACGTCCGAGTCAAATACTAGCTGCAGCGCGCTGTCTTCTGTTGCTCTGGCATCAGGTGCATAAACTGACCGCGAATCCTGAATACTCCTTGATGAGGCCAACGCCCCGACTCCCATCCCCGCCATAACTGGTTCGGGTACGGCCAGAGCGCTGCTCTCGTATGCATGGTATTCTCCGTGTCCAACGAGTCCCCCCAAGTGCCCATTAAGTTCTTCAAATACTGGTTCTAATTCTCGAACCATCTGTTCTCCCAATTCTTCTGTCAGTCCAAAAGGCCCCGACAGTTGCTCTAACAGCCCTTGCAATGTGTCAAAAATTCGCAGAAACAGGGACTCTAGCTGTTGGTCTACTTTAACGCTGCACTCTTTTAATACTTTAAAACTATCTTCTAGTCGGTGAGCTGTTTGCTGAATGCTCGTCAGCCCCAGCATTGCTGCTCCTCCTTTGACAGAGTGAGCGGCCCTAAATACTTCGTTGACCAGTTCTGGGTCTTCGATCGTGGTTTGCAGATTCAGCAAGCCTTGTTCGATCGTATTGAGGTGGTCTTTGGCCTCCTCAATAAAGTAGCCCATTATCCTCTGTTGTTGCTCCGGCAGCATAGTTTTATTCCTGATTTTAAGCGTTATTGTATTGGGTCTATGTTAGTAATTCTAGAGAAGGTCTCTGTATATCTCGCCCCTTGCCAAGAGAATAATCTGACTGCGAGATATGGCAAATGTCCTGGCTATTTTTCTTTTCGATATGCCCTCACTTAAAAGATAGCGAATCTCCCGCACCTGTTCGGGTTGGAGTTTGCGGTGGACAGATATCTTGCCGGGAACGAAAGGAAAGCGGTTTTTTTCTATAGCATCGCGGGAGTTATCGGCGGGGGTTCCTTCCCACAAATGGTCTGGATTGACACAACCGCGATCGTCGCAACTGTGGCAAGCAAAATAACCGGGTTTGACAGGCCTTCCCAGTTTGTGTTCCAGTACCAGCCTGTGGGGATAGAAACTTTGATTTTTCCCATTAATCTTGATAGTTTTCACCGAGTAACCATCACTTCTTTTAGCCAAGGTACAAACCATGCAGCCGTTCGGCTGTATTTGGGCCCGAATACCGGGAATTATTTCTATGCCTCGCACTTGTTTTTGAGGTTGAGGAGCAGATGTACTTCCGACATCTTTAATACGTCCTTTCTTAAACCTATCTTGAGAATTTTCCAGTCTAGAACCTTCCCATAAATGGTTTGGATTAATGCAGTTGCGGACATCACAAGTGTGGCAAGCAAAGTATTCCGGTCTAATCGGACGACCTAAGATATTTTCTAATACTAAACGGTGGACAGTAAACGTTTTCCATTCACCGTTAATGCGAAGTCTTTTATTGGCATAGCCACTGCTAGATTTGGTTAGGGTAGAGATAATACAGCCCGTCGGCTGAACTTCACCAAAGATGCCCGGTATTACCTCTACTATGTTATCGTCCATCTGTGCAACTCCTACTTTGTTTAGGTGTTGGATTGGCATCCCCGCAGCGGTTTCAAGACTGCGAGGTTGCTTTTTGTCTGTCATCATTGCCACACTAACGTGCTTGTAAATCAGCCAGCAAAAAAAGCATTAGACAATTGATTACTGCCTTTCTGCTGTTTCTACTCGGAATCTTTCCACCGATGTCAAAAGGTCGCGAGCAACGCCCACCAAATTTTGCAAAGCACCCGAAACTCGCTGCGCTTCTTGGGAGGTTTCCTGAGCAGTTAGCTCGACTGCTTGCATCACACTGGCGACTGCGCGAGCTGTTTCGTTTTGCTCTACTGTGTCGGCAGTAATCGATCGCACTAGCACGTCAATTCGGTTAGTTACTTGAATGATATCTTCAAGCGATCGCTTCGCCTGTTCTGCCAATCTTGTCCCCTCAATAACCTGCTGGGTCCCTTCTTCCATCGCCGTCATTACCGCGCCGGTTTCGCTTTGAATTTGCATCACGATCTGTTCGATTTCTTTCAAAGACTTAGCCGATCGGTCTGCCAATTGTCGCACCTCATCTGCCACGATCGCGAAACCCCTGCCCGCTTCCCCAGCTCTCGCCGCCTCAATACTGGCGTTGAGGGCCAACAAATTCGTCCGGGAGGCGATCGTCGCAATTAAAGCCACAATCTTAGAAATTTCTTGAGAAGCTTCCGCCAACCTCTTGACTTTTCTCGTGGTTTCTGCTACTGTTTCGCGAATTTCCAAAATCCCGGCCACCGTCCGCTCCACAGCCTCGCCCCCTTTCAGAGCCGTTGCCGCCGCGCCCCTGGCCACTTCTTCCGCCTCTCTAGCGCTCTCTGCGACCCGCTGAATCGCATCGGTGAGGACTTGCACGGAATTCAGCGTTGCCGCCAGTTCCTCAGCTTGCCGCAGCGCATCGGAAGACAAATCGCCCGCAAACTTGGCACTATCCGTAGCGCCTTTGCTGACCTCCCGAGCCGCCTGCTTCACCTGATGGACAATTTCGCGCAGATTTTGAATTGTCAAGTTAAACGAGTCAGCAACAGCACCCAAAACGTCTGCGGTCACTTCTGCCGTCACCGTCAAGTCACCCCGGGCCGCTCCTTCCACGTCGTCTAGCAAGCGAATCACTTGGCGCTGCAAGTCTTCTTTTGCCTGTTCCTGCTCGTCAGACTTGCGCCTGGTATCGCTAATCGTGGTTTGGATGACCTTCGCCATGTGGTTGAATTTAGCAGCCATTTTGCCAAATTCATCTTCCGAGTAAACCGTAGCGCGAGCGTCCAAAGTTCCTTGAGATACGGCATCGAACTGAGCTTGCAAATTATCCGACGACTTGCGTACCTGCTTGGCGATCAACTGGCCGATGCCCCAAGAAGTTAAAAAGCTGGTAAAGCCTGCGGCTGCGGTCATTACCCAGCCTGTTTGGCGCAGGTAAACGATCGCCTCCGGTTTGTCTTGCCGCAGAGCTTGATAGGAGGCAATGTTGGTGACGAAAGCCACAGCTACCAGAGAAACCAGTCCCGCCCCGATTGCCGTGTACAACTGTTTTGTAAACAAAGGGGCATTTTCCAAGAAAGCCAGTCCCCCCTGTTCTACTGTTACCGAAGTATCGACTGCTTCTGTTTCGGTGGGAGAAAAACTCGACACAGACGCATCAGCCGGGCCGCTTATGCTAAATATTTCGTCATCCCGAATTGCTGAGCCATCGCTGTTGTCAAAGTCCAGGCTGCTGCCTGTCGTTCCCATCATGCCGCTGGTCGAGTTGCCGAAATTGGTGTTACCTCTAGTCAATATCGAACTGCTGGCATCTTCTGAGATATCAAAGTCAGGCAAATTTCCCAAATCGTCAAATTCGTCAAATTCGTCTAAAAAGTCGCTGTGTTCTTGAGCGTTCCCAGTTTTTGACGACCAGGCGCTGTTGTTCTTGTCGGACGCCCCGAAAGCTGTCGCTTGTTCGTTTTCGTCGAAAGAGAAAGAATCGCTAAAAGCGTCGTCTTCAAAAGCATCTAACTCGAAGTTGTCTCTAGAGCTAAATGCCGGGGGTTCCGAGTCGCTGTAACCGTTGCTGTTGGCGGAAGCTCGATCGACTGAATTAAATTGTCCCCGGCTCGACCTTTGACTTTGAGAGTTGGGGACAGCACCTCCCATCAACAGCGTTTCGTCTTCCGCCAGCGAATAGTTTGACGAGTAGTCCGACCCGTTATTCGGCTGTTTGTTTTGAGATCGAGAAGACCCCAAACCCGACGAGGGCATCGCCTCGGCAAAAGGGTCTTCCTCTTCTTCGGCATAGGGTGCGTTATGACCGTAATTTTGACCACTCTGGGGCGGGGATTGGTAGTCGTAGTCGGAGTTATCGTCGAATTCGTCTGGCAAATCGAGCGCAGCAAAAGGTTCGCCCAAATTGTCCGAGGGCGCGATGGGGGAGTCTAGTGGGTTCGAGTCGAAGGAATTCCCGACTTCTGAAGAGGCAAAACTTTGACCGTTGAGCATCTGAGTCGGAGCTTCGGAAAACGAATCTCCTGAGTAAGGTGCGCTTGAACCAGACACTTTGCTGCTAGACAAGTCAGCAGCATCAAACCCTCCATCATCTAAGGCAAAAGGGTCTCCAAAGTCCGAGTCGGCAAATTCGTCTATCTCTAGGGAGCCGGAGTTCTCAGCATAAGCTGCCATTCCGCCGCTGTCGCCACCAAAGGGGTTAGAATGTGAGGCTAAATCTGGGACTGAGCCTGCGCCATCGTCGTCTTCTGGTTCCCACCCCAAGCCACTCATCCCCAAGTCAGCCAAGTCCTCGTTTTCCATGTCGTCTGGGGATTGACTTCTATAGGAAAGGGATGGTGAATTTCCTTGGAAAAGTCCTAAATCCGGGTCTTCTAAACCTTCATCAATAGATAAGTCTGGATAAAATTCTAATTCCGTTTCAGCAGACAAAGCCTCGAAATTTTCCGTTTGCAGCTCTCCAGATAAAAATTGGTCAGTGTAGGTAATTCCGCTGTGAGCGTGTTCCACCAAACTCTGGTCATCACTCAGGCCTAGCACAACCGTGTACTGTTCCCGCGCCACCTCATACTGTTGCAGTCCGTAGCAGTAAATGTGTCCGCACAGCAGGCGAGCGCTGGGGTCTTCGGGAAAATCTTCTACTAATTGATAAACTAGGGCTGCGGCTTCTGAATAATTGCCATCCATGTAGGCCGCTTCTGCCCGTTGGTAGTCCTGCTGAAAGTTGGTACTTGTTGCCATTTGCCGCCCTCTTTGGATTTTAGATTTTAGATTTGAGATTTTTGATTTTTATCTTGAATTGAATGTTTAGATGCGCGCCTCAAGTCGTGTGACTGTTGATGGTTAGACCTCAATCGAAAATCGCAAATCGCAAATCTAAAATCGATTTCACGCTGCCCACCGCGCCGAGCGCAGAATTTTCACTTGATCTAGCAGTCGGAGCACTTTCTGAGCTGGTGCACCTAACATCCATTCTCCCCTCAGAAATGGAATCATGCCGTCTGGTGCATTGTTCTGAGAGTGCAGTTGCTCTACGTCGAGCCAGTCCATCCCCACAATTCGATCGACTGCCAGCCCCAAAATCGTGTCTTGGTCTTCCACAGCCACGATCGGGATTTCGGGTCTATCTGTGTTCAGAGGTGTTTGGTCTCCCAGAAATTGGCCGAGGTCTGCCACCCAAATCACTCGTCCTCTCATATTTAGCGTACCTAAAAGCAAAGAGGAAACGTTGGGGATCGGTGTCATGCGGTCTGGGGAAGGGGATAGTACCTCTCTAATCCCTGTCGCCGGCAGAGCGAACTCGTTCCCCGAAGGAACGTAGAACCGCAGGTGCAGCTCGCCTTCGGGAGTTTCTAGTTCTTGGAATTCCGGAGCCGGATCTACACCTAGTCCTGGTAATATAAAGTCTGGGCTACCGCTAATCATAATTCTGACACCTGCATTTCTAGCAAATTGTTGAGGTTTCCCGCCAAGAAAAACTTGATCGAAACTTCGATGGTCGAAACTTGACACAGCCAAGCTTGACACAGCCAAGGGGTGAATGGCGCTACTGCCGGAGGTACTTGGCAATAAATTTGTTCCGTCAATAATTGACTGCCATCAATAAATTCGCGCGACCAATGCTTACAAATTAGCTCAAATAGAGTACGAACAATTAATTTGAAACCCCTAGAGCTTGACTTTGTAATCCCACCGCCGTCTCCATTGGTAAAACTCTGGGTAATTTCTGCGATGAATGCTAAACCGATACTCGGATTAGCGAGGAGTTGTTGACATGGCTGGTGTCGCGACAATCATGAACGGAGTCACTTAAGACTGACAATTGCACTCTCTGACTTTGTACAGAAATACCTAGCAATAAGTAGCTCTGTACATCAGTTTTTCGGAGCGGCTACAAGTGGAGAACAAGTATATTATATTTGCACTTTGAGCGTGTTAGACCACTTGGGTCTAGAAATTGAACAGAGTTTTACCGACGCCCTTATGCCAGGGCGCGGATTAATACATTCTAGTTTATGGTGCGATCGCCAATAGTACCCCCAGCTTTCTCTTTGTGGTGACCGAGACTTGAGCTAACCGCAGGTACAAAAAAGCTCCCATCCTGCCATCGGTGCGAAAGTTATTTTTCTTCTAATTGGTCTTCTAGCGATCGGTCTAATAATCTTTCTGAGAGATTGACCCGAGGGTAGCCCGGACCCACATATTTTTCTACCAGCATCAATAACTCGCTTTCACCAAAAGGTTTGGTGTAAAAGTCTGTAGCTCCGGCCATGCGGGCTTTAACGCGGTCGATAAATCCGTCGATGCCCGTCAGCATCACGATCGGCGTCTGCCGGAAAGCGCTCGAACTACGCAGCATAGCGCAAATTTCGTAGCCGTCGAGTTCCGGCATGGCGATATCACACAGAATTAAATCGGGTTTGAGTGGAAACACCAAACTCAGGGCTTGGAGGGGATTGCCGATCGTAGTAGCTTCGTAACCGTGTTCATTTAAAATTGACTCGACTGTTTTGCGAATAGTATTGTCGTCGTCAATACAGACAACTCTCGGAACCTTGGTTTCTGGGGATGACCATTCTTTTTTATTGTTGGCCGGGGCAACAGAGGGTTCGTAAAATACTTGCACCAATCCCTGCTGCACAAAGGGGTAAATCGCCTTAGCGACAGTGAGCACGTCTCGGTTGAGGTAGCGCGCCATTTGGCGGATCGAAGTGTGCCCATCGGCCCAGCGTCGGAGAGTAT
Source organism: Microcoleus sp. w1-18aA5 (assembly GCF_036701705.1). Taxonomy (NCBI): domain Bacteria; kingdom Bacillati; phylum Cyanobacteriota; class Cyanophyceae; order Oscillatoriales; family Microcoleaceae; genus Microcoleus; species Microcoleus sp. w1-18aA5. Next base: position 234,852 of record NZ_JAUPTE010000001.1, read on the forward strand.
TAAAGGTATTGACAGGCAGCGCGACTCGCAGCTCGGAGGGGTCTGAAATCACCGGACATTGGTTGGGCGACTGAATGTGAGGGTGAAACTGCTTCCACTGCTGCACCTGTTTGACAATCTTGGCCAGCAGGGAGCTAATTTCTAAGCTGGTCAGTTGAGGAGCCAAAGCTGGGCCCATTTCAAAAGTGAAGGAACCCTGGTGGAGACTGAGCAAGTCAAATAGGGTTTCGTGGATCATGCTCTGGATGATGTTGCGCCCTTGAGCTGGGGTGAGGATGTGGTTTTCTAGCAGGGCCCATAGGTAGCCGTATTCTGGGGCATTGGTAGATGCCATATAGGGAACTTGGATTTTGTCGAGGGCGGTATCTGCTTTGTAGCGGCGCAGGTAGTCGCGCAACCGAAACAAACTGCCCGCACTCTGGGTAGCGTAAATAATCTGACCGTTGAAGCAGAAGACATACCAGGATTGTCCTGCAAGGGAGCGCGGGGTAGGTTGAGTACCCGTGCTGCTGCCGGTGGAGGTGTAGGCCTCTACGAACAGTTCTCCGGTTCGCTGACCTAACTCAATCAATTGCAGGATGCTGCGGATGTCTATTTCACTCAAATTTCCCTGCATGCAGCTAAAGTATCCTCCTTAAAACCGTTGGCGTCTGAGCTCGGAAAGACTGTGTGCTGGCGAAAAGATTGACTTTAGTTTCCGTCAATAATTTACGCGCTGATGCCGATCTCACAATTGGGCATTGACGAAAGGGCGATACTTGCTGCCGATCCTCGGCCGCGCTACCAGTCCACAAGCTGAAACCGCGAAACTCGCGGCATTCTCTAAGTGTAGAGTTTCACATTGTATTCCCACGGCATTGCCTAAACTCGTAGAATCCACATTGCACGATTGCACGGGTTCTTCGAGTGTGCAACACTGGCATTCCCGACTGGTTCAAGTCTTCGATCGCCAAAGTTTTGAAGTTTTTGCCTGAGTATGCCGTCAGTTTCTCCAGCACATCTTGGCGTAGGTCAACTTCAAAATACCGAGGATTCTCTGGTTTTACCGCTGCTACCAGCAGCAAGTGCCGATCGATCCCCTATGGGAACTTGAGGCTAGTCTGTTGGGTTGGATGAGTTGCGATCGAGGTTTTTTTTGGGTTTGCCACAGCCCTAAAATCAGGTGCAGTCAAAATGAACCTTTGTTGGCAATTGTCAGGAAAACCCTCAGTGCCGATCGACCTTTTTGCTCGCCCGCGGCGAGCGTCATAGGCTCGCGTCATTACCCTATTCTAAGGCAGCGCGGTTCAAATCCCTAGTCCGCCGAACCCCGGCGCCGGCTTGGGGCCGCAACGGCTTTTCTCACGATCGACCCATAACTAAAGCTTTGTCAAATCAATAGAAAGTTTTGGATCGAAACGCCAGAGGCAAGCCCTGGGCTAACGACATGGGGATTTAGACTTGGGGATCAGTCGGTAGGGACTTTTAAGTCTCGTGAAACGATTGTGTTGCTAAAACCAGAGTGGTATAATTGGCCCAGAGCCATTCGCCAGAGTAAGAATAACTTTCAACCCATTGAAATATCCAAGAGGGCGAGCAACCCCGGCAACGCACTAATCCTATTAATTCGGAATAGTTAACGGGGAAATAAGTGCAGCATAGGTCACGTTCAACCTTAAAAATATGAATAACTCAGCAAGTCTGCGCTCCTGGAGAAGTAAAGTTCTTTGAGTGAGTAGAGGGATATTTGAATGTCCCGTTGTCGTCTTGAACGTGGGCAAGAATCCCCCGGCTTTAGAGGTAGGGAGGTTCAAGGACTGACCTTTTTCAGGTTTGGGCTATGGCAGTCTCCGAAGTTTTGCTAGTCTTTAATCAAGCGGCATTGGTACTGCTCTCTCATTCCTCCAGACAACTGGCGGCGGCTGTACTTTCTGGAAGTTCTCCCGTGAGGGCGTGCTATGCGTGAGTGCTGAAGAAAAGTTAGAAAAAAATGCTATCCCCCGATTGGGTAAACGATACCAAAAAGTAAGACTTAAGTGGCAAAAAGTTATCATTACTTGCCTATACTTGTTTACTTTAGGTAAGTTGACTAAAGATCACACGCAGTGTTATGTTTAGTCAAGAACCTTTGGCTTAAGGGGGATAGCCTACTTATGTTGGAATTAGCCGTCTACCCAACAGCGTAGGAAGTAAACACCACTTATCTTTTAAGCCTTTAAGTAACTTAAAGTAAGTTGGGATAGGTTTTACGAAGCAGAGGACTATTAGTGTGCTGTATCTAGCGGAAGTACAAAAACAGAAAAGCGGCTTTGGTCTCGGTGGCGGTAAGGCTGAACTGAAACTGCTAGCTTGTCAGCGGGGCGAACATAACTGGAGCGCCGTACCAGGCGATGACGGGATCCCAGTTGAGGAAGCTAATAAGTTTAACGACGGCACGCTGGTGCTGGTTGAGTTGAGCGCTAGCAAGCAAGTGCAGCGGATTCAGGAGGCGGCCCGCCAGTTGGTGAGCATTCTGCAAAATTTCTCGCGATTGCAGGACAAGTTTAAGGATAAGGAAGAGGAAATTGAACAGTGGAAGGCTTCTCTGACGTTTTCGAGTCAGGAACTCAATCGCCGGGAAATGGAAATGCAAGCCCGCGAAGAGCAGTTGGCTCAAATGGAAGAGGAGTTGGAGCGGCTGGAAGCTCAGCGCTCGGAAATTGAAAATACTAGAGATGAAGCTAACCGATTGCGAGAAGAAGTCGATCGCAGTCGCGTGGAAATTGAGACGGCTTGGGAACAGTTACGGGGCGAGCAGCAACGGGTGGCCCAGCAGCAGTCTGAGGTTCCGCAGGGGGCAGTAGTTGATGAGCAGCAGACGCAGAGGATTCAGGAGTTGATGCAGAAGCTGGGAGGGGCAATTGCTTCGGCCCACGGGGTGCGGGAACAACTGAATCAGTCTTTTAGTGCCGTGGGCGCTCAGCAGGCAATTCTGGATCAGCACTGGCAGCAGTTGGAGCAAAAACAAAGCATAGCTCAACAGCAACAAGAAGAGGTCGATCGACAAAATCAGAGCCTCCAAAACCGCTGGCAAGAGTGGTACCAATCTCAAGAAGCTTTGGCCGGGGCTCGGGCGGAGCTTAAAGGGCAGCAAAGTACCCTCAGCGCTAAGCAGGACCAGGCTCGATCTGTGTCTTTGCAGGTGCGGGCTGTTGAGGATATTTACCAGCAAGTTTCCAGTCTCGCATCTGCTTCGGGTGCTGCGGGTACGGAGCAGAAAGTAGATGTGTCAGCTTTGGAGAAGATGCCTGTTGATGAGTTACAGGGGCTGGTGCAACACCTGCAACAGGATTTGGAAAAGGTGTTCCGGTTTGTTAACGATCAAGAGGAGGAGTTGACTCTGCAGCGGGAGACAATCGAGGAGCTGCAAGAGAAAATTCAAGCTGCTAGCGAGTACGATCGCATGGCTTTGGAAAATGAAATGGCAGATGAACTCGAAAGTTATCAGATGTTAAACGAAACTCTGGTGGGACAGCGCCTCCGGTTGCAGGAACGGGAAGATGTTTTAAAGCAGCATCAGGCGGTGCTGTGGCGGCGGCTGGGTACTGCTAATGCTCCAAAACAAGAGCGAGGAGATATTGATTTGGGGCCTATTGTCGCACAGCTCAATACTCAGCGGGAGCAGCAAAGCCAAGAATTGCAAAGACTGGAAAACGAAATTCAGCAGGTGCGGGAAGCCTTATCCCAAATTGAGGCAAATGTCAACCGCCAAAATGGGGAAAGTGAGGCGAAACGCTACGAACTCAAGCAGTTAGAGCAGAATTTGTTCAACCAGAAAGGTGCAGTGGCGCAACTATGGGGCAGAGTGAATGTTTATCAAGAAATGTTGCAGCCGGTGCAGGACAATTTGACTGCGCTACGCCAAAAGCTCGAAGCGGCGGCGGGGGAACTCGATCGCGTGCAGCAGACAGGAGAGGAGCAAGATCGGGTAGTTTCCGATTTGCGACAAGTCCTTTCGGGTTTGATCACAGCTTAAAATTTAATATCTAAAATTATCGAAGGGTGTTCGACTCGACCGATCGCTCCTCCAGGAAATGGATCGGTTTGCGATCGGTTGGGCGCTACGATTAAGCTGGTTAGTTTTTCTACGCTTTCAAAACTCGATGCCGATGGCAATATTTGTTGCAGTAGTTGCCGCATTGCCCGTCGCTGTAGTGCCAGGGGTGCTTCCCGCAATATCGGGCGATTTAACTTGACGGGAAGTTGAAAATTCACCTGGGGGCTGTCTGCAATTGGAGACATTGCTCGCTTTAGCAAGTCGCTGGCTGCAAGTTCGAGATATTCTACATCGGCGCGGAGGAGTTCGGCTGTTTGAGCTAGGGCTTGTTGGGCTTTTGGGTTGAAATGAGTTTCCAAATAGGGCAATAATTCCGATCGAATCCGGTTGCGACTATATTGCAAGTCTTGATTTGTGGAATCTTCCCAAATGGGTAGTTTTTGCTCTTGACAAAATTGACCTGTTTGCGAGCGAGTTATTTCGAGCAAGGGACGAACTAAATAGATTTTAGATTTTAGATTTTGGATTTTCGATGGGGAATTGTCATCCTGATTTTCCCATCTAAAATCGGCAGATATTTGGGAGTTGGGATTTTCGCCGGAATTCCCCAGTCTAAAATCTAAAATCGGCAATCCAAAATCGAGCAGGGGCCGCCTCCAGGTAAGGGCGGAAAGTCCATCGGCGCCACTGCCGCGAATCAGGTTGTAGAGGAGGGTTTCGGCGCGATCGCTGGCTGTGTGGCCTGTAACAATGTAGGGGTAGTTGTGGGCGATCGCAATTTCGGTTAAAGCTTGATATCGCCACTGTCTGGCCGCTGCTTCTGTTTTGGGGATGTCCGAGGCTGTTTCCAAATAGTAGGATATTCCCCAGTTTTTAGCTAATTGTTCTACATGATTGGCCGAGGCTTCCGAGTCAGAACGCCAACGATGATCGCAGTGAACAATCGCTAGGTTCCACCCCCATTTTGGCTGCAAATCTAGCAGTAATTTAATTAAACACAGAGAATCTTGTCCGCCGGATACTGCTACTAGCAATCGCTGATTTGAGGGCAATATTTGTCTGTACAGCAGCGTCCTGTGCAGTTGAGCGTGCAGGTGCGTCCAATTGGAAGATTCAGCCATGAGAGCAGTTTTTCATTAAGCAAAAATCAGGAAGTTAGGAAACGAGCAGTGTCCGGGATTTAACGGAGGGATTTTAAGCAAAGAAGGGGAAGCATCCCCCTCTCCCAATCTCTCAATCTTTGCCTTTTTAGCTCCACATTCCTATATTTTGGGGGTCGCGGTCGGGATACCTTGAAATAGGAAAATGATTACTTATTTCTGTTGAGTCACATTGATTTAATGGCTCATCTATATTGGTTTGATTTGAGCTAGCTACGGCGTAGTTTTGCACGGTATCTGATCTTTCTGCAGCGGCAGGAAGGGCTTTTTGTTCTTTAATTTCCGCTTCAAGCGGAATGAACTCCAGACGCATTCTAAGTTTTCCTTTAGTCCAATCTTTGCCAGCACTTAAGAACTCGCAATCCAGACCATCTGAAAATAATTTTTCGTCTACCAATTTCGCCTGCATAATGGCCATAAATTCGCTGACTTTGAATGTACATTGATACATCAAAGCGCTGGTAGGGGCAGACACCACATCGTCTTCTCGGGGAAATATTGGCGATTCGTCCATATTAATTGTCGTTATTTTAATGAAGGAAGGAAGTTCGGCAACGGATTTTGTAACGGATGTGAGGAAGAGCGAAGTTATAAGAAGGAAGAAGGCCATTCGACTTCGCGATCTGGTAAAAAAAGGGAAGAAGGAAGAGGGAGTTGATTATTAGAAACTCGCTGGTTGAGTAAGGTGGGAATTGCCCACCCTACAACCGGAGATGATATTAATCCCGATTCTTTGACTTATCCTGTTCTTCTGTGGCCCATTGGTGGATCAGGAATTAGAAAAACCAACCGTAGGAATGTAAACCTTTGCCTAACAGATTAACGCCTAGATAGCAAATCCAAACTACCACAAAACCTGTGGCGGCTAAAATTGCTGGGCGTCTTCCCTGCCAGCCGCGAGTAATGCGGGCGTGCAGGTAGGCAGCAAATACCAACCAAGTAATTAGTGCCCAAGTTTCTTTCGGGTCCCAACTCCAGTATGATCCCCAAGCTTCGTTAGCCCAAACCGCACCGGCAATAATGCCAACTGTCAGTAAAGGGAATCCTAAACCGATGATGCGATAGCTAATGTTATCAAGAGTTTCTGCTAGATTCAAGCGCTGGGGCGATAGAAGTTCTGCGGTTTGAGTTGGGGCGGTTGATGCGGTTTGAACGGTGGCTAATTCGAGCACTGCGGTGGTGCCTAAACCGTTATTGTTGGAGTTGAAAGAGGGTTCGCTGAAAACTAAGGCGCTGTCGGCGCTGGTTTCTGCATTTTGAAGTTCGGGGTTTTGAGGGCGTTGGAGGCGGTAGTTGCCGTTGCGGTTGCTGTTGGTGCCGAAGGAACTACCGGTGAGTTCGATTTTTTGGCCGCGGGTGACGATTAAAAAGGCGATCGCCAGTAACGCTCCTACCATTAAAGTTGAGTAACTGAGCATCATGACGCTAACGTGCATCATCAGCCAGTTTGATTTGAGGGCGGGTACTAGGGGCTCTGCAGACTGCATGGTGGCGGGCAGAGTCAGGGCTGCAAAGGCGGATATTGCCATTGCTACGGGGGATGTGGCTACTCCTACTAAGCGGGAACGACTCATGTTTTCCGCGACTAGGTGGATGGCGGTGATTCCCCAAACTAGGAAAAATAGGGATTCGTAGAGATTGCTTAAGGGGAAGTAGCCGGCTTCTATCCATCGAGAACCGAGTAAAGCGGCGATCGATAGGTTGGCGACGGCCATTCCTGCGGTTCCTAGGGCTGATAGGTAGGGAATGCCGGGGAATGCTGCGCCAACCCAGTAAATGAGCATTGTGGAGAACAAAACGGCAAAGGAGATGTTGTCCAGCCAGTTCTGGAGTACGACCAGATCCATAAAAATTACTCCGGTAGTGTTTTTACTTATTTTTGCTAACTAGATCGATCGTACTGGCGTTGGGCAGTTTTGGGTTTGAGATTTTGAATTTTTGTGGCAATTCTGAGTTTTTGGCGGTTGTTGAGGTACGGGCGGGCGATCGCGCGGACGCATCAAACAAGCTACTATTGACCCACCAGACGAGTGTCACCCCGTCAAGTCACGCTTGTTGATTCTGGCTGAGGGCTTGAGGTTGGACGAGTTCCCAGTAAGGAAACACGGAATGCTGATGGGCGAAATTCGATCGCCGATTAACAAAATTAGGACTTACGCAGAGGGGGGCAGAAACGGGGTTTTTTTAGGAAAATCCTTCGTTCGTACTCGAAGATTAAGTAAAAAACCCCGTTTCTTTGTCGGGAGTGCGTCTAGGACTGAAAATATAGGATGTTTTTTGATCTGGGGCTATCTGGAATCCTTTAGAATTGATTGAGCTGATTACCCATTTGCTGTTTTTGCAACCAGCAAAAAAACGGAAGCCCCCGACAACCGTTGTGGATACTCCCCAAATTTTAGACTAAAGCTCAACCTCCCAGATTTATCAAGGCGAGTCAAATCTAAAATCTAAAATCTAAAATCGACTGAGGGTTCTAGCAGTTGCATAGGTTAGAGGAGATGTTGGGTTAATGCGTCGAGATTCAATATTTTACAAGTTATTTCAAGAAGCTCCGACGCTGCTGTTTGAGCTATTGGAAGAGTCACCATCGAATGCGGAACAGTATCGATTTGACTCCGTGGCGGTGAAGGAACCGAAGTTTGAAATTGATGGGGTGTTTTTGCCGCCGGATGCTGAGCCGGGAGTTGTATATTTCTGTGAGGTGCAGTTTCAGCGGGATGAATTGTTGTATGAGCGATTGTTTGGTGAGTCGTTTTTGTATTTTTATCGCAACCGTCAGCGATTTACAGATTGGGAAGCGGTGGTAATTTATCCGAGTCGATCGACTGAACAATAGACCTCTTGCGAAAGTCTCAGACGAGCGCTAGTTTGTCTTCAAAAAAAGTTCATAATTATAAATACCAGCGA